>JAYTIR010000272.1:0-4380 GCA_043731765.1 Burkholderiales bacterium | reverse complement strand
TCCCGCAGCGCGCGCACGACAGGTTCATCCTCGCGTTCGGCGAGATAGACGAACGAGAGTGTCGTTTCCAGTCGCTTGTCGCCCCAGAGAACCACCTCGCCCGCCGCCGCAGTCTCGATGGCCAGGTCCTCGCGCATCAGGGAGACGCCGAGCCCGGCCACGACCAGCGACTTGATCACGGCTTCGTGGTCGGCCTCGACCCGCCGCGCGGGGGAAACGCCGTGTTCGCGGAACAGTTCGCCGGCAAGCGCACTGTGCGTGCTGATCGGCGGCGTGATGACCCATGGCATCGCCACGATCTGTTCCCACGGTGCATTTTCGACGCGTTTGCGCCAGGCTATCGGCGCCACAACTCGATAGGCGAACTTCCGCAGCGACAACGCCGCCACAGCAGGGTGCGTGAGGCTTCCGTAATAGAAACTCGCGTCGAGTGCGCCGTCGCGCACCTTCTCGAAGGCCGCCCCCGAAACCTCATTGTGGAGTTCGATTTCGAGCAGCGGAAACGTATTGACGGCCTGCGCAAGCAATTCGCCGACCCGGATGAAATCGGGATCGGACACCGTGCCGACACTGACCCGGCCGGCGACCTCGCCCTTGAATGCGCTGGCATGGCTGCGCAGGACCTGTGCGGCGGCGACGACCTTGTGCGCTTCCGGCAACAGGCGGCGGCCCGCAGGAGTGAGTTCCATGCCGCTCGAGAGCCGCTCGAACAGCGCGACGCCAAGTTCGTCTTCGAGCGCCTTGATCTGGGCGCTTAACGCCGGTTGACTGATGTGAAGCCGGTCGGCTGCGCGGGTCAGATGTCCCGACTCGGCGACTGCCGCGAAGCTCCTGAGCTGGTAGAGCTCCATAGGACTCCGTTCGTGTCGACCAAAGCCGGATCATACCATACATGCTGCTATGCACCAATGGGATCGGTTGGTCATAAAACAAAGCGATGACATTGATTTAAAAGAGTGATTTGACGATTCTCGGCTCCGCCACTAACTTGATATTGTGCAATGCACCAATATTGCACATCCAAGCCCATAAGGCGTAAAGGAGCTTCAAAATGAGAGTCACGACCCCCACCATGACTGAATCGGGTTTCATCGCGCTCTGTATCCAGTTGGCACAGGCGACGTTTTCCGAGGTCATGCCATCCAAGCCGGATCCCAAGGCTCCGGCAAACTCGTCCAGGACATCAAACAAGGCGCATGCAGAACAAAGTTGGATCTCGGTGCTCGGCGACTGGTTCCACCGCCAGCAAGTCAAAGAGCGTGAAGCGTATCTGGCCAAGTCGACGGACATTTTCGATTTGGAACGCAGGATTCGCGATCTCGATCGGCGCCCTTACTACTGAATGTGCCCAAAGGGTCAGCGCACTATTGCGGTGACCAACCCCGCTGCGCCACACGCCAGGATGACGGGAATCACGCCCACCTTGTAGCGGAAGAGCGCAATGGTTGCGGCGATGGCGATGGCGAACGCCAAAGGATCGAGGCCTGCGAGCGTTGCTCCGGAACGCCACCCGTCCGGCCAGAACACGTGCCACGCAAAAAATCCGGCGAGGTTGACGATCACGCCGACCACCGCGGCCGAGATGCCCGACAGCGGCGCGGTGAACTTGAGTTGTCCGTGGGTTGTTTCGATGATCGGTCCGCCGGCCAGGATGAACATGAACGACGGCAGGAAGGTGAAAAAAGTCACGACGCATGCGGCGACGACACCGGCGAGCGGCAGCCACTCCGGTCCGAACAGTTGTTTCGCCCAACCGCCGACGAAGCCGACGAACGCGACGACCATGATCAGCGGTCCCGGCGTGGTTTCGCCCAGTGCCAGGCCGTCGATCATTTGCGCCGGCGAGAGCCACGCGAACGATTCGACCGCGCCCTGGTAGACATACGGCAGCACGGCGTACGCGCCGCCGAAAGTCAGCAGCGCAGCCTTGGAAAAAAACCAGCCCATTTGCGCGAGCGGCGAGTCCCATCCCCAGGACGCGGCCAGCGCGCCGAGTGCCAATCCCCACAGCGCGACAAAGGCGACCAGGACAGCGATGAGCCGTCGCCATGCAAAGCGCGCGTGCACTGGCGTAGGCGTGTCGTCGTCGATGACCGAGGGCGAGTACGTTCCGCCTGTTGCCGCATGCGCGGAACCTGCGGCGAACGCCGACGGCACGACGTGCCCGCCGACATACCCGAGCAATCCCGCCGCGAGGACGATGGCAGGGAAGGGCACGGAAAACGCCGCGATCGAGATCAACGCCGCCGCCGCGATGACCCACCGAATGGGGTGCCGCAGCGTTCGCGATCCCATGCGCCATGCCGCGTGCAGAACGATGGCAACGACCGCCGGCTTGACGCCATACAGGACACCCGCCACCGCAGGCACGTTGCCGAAGGCCATGTACAGCCACGACAGCGCAATGAGCACAAGGAGCGACGGCAGCACGAACAATCCGCCCGCGACGATTCCGCCCCAGGTCCGGTGCATCAGCCAACCGATGTACGTCGCGAGCTGCTGTGCTTCCGGTCCCGGCAGCACCATGCAGTAATTGAGCGCGTGCAGGAACCGGCTTTCGGAGATCCAGCGCTTTTGCTCGACGAGTTCGCGATGCATCAGCGCAATCTGTCCCGCCGGACCGCCGAAACTCAGGCAGCCCAGACGAAACCAGTAGTGCAGCGCCTCGGCGCGCGTGGGCGCGCGCGGCGCGGCGGAATTCGTTTCGGTCACGCGGGTACCGGCACGCGCAGTTTCTCCGGATACCAGCCATGCGTCTCGGATTGCGCTTCGCGGCACCAGGCGTAGAGCGAGTCATACACCAGCATCCCCCACTTCAACATCGTGTGGTCGTCGGCAAACATCGCCGACAATCCGAGCGACACCGAAAGAAGGCCCTGGGCCTGTGCGGCGAGATGCATCGCCGAGGTGTCGGCGCCGCGGACGATTGTGGCGAGCGCGTCGAGAGCCGGATGTTCAAGACCGTGAATGCGAATGAACGCGTCGAAACTGCATTCCGGACCGACGTGTGTATACGTGACATCGGGAACATCGTAGGCCGTGGCGCCGTTCTTCGCGGCGAACTCGCGCACTTCCGTATTGGGCACGTAGAAAAATTCCGCTGCGGAATCGATGAAGCGCCGGATGAGCCACGGACACGCGATGCGGTCGATTTTCGGCCGTGCGCGCGTGACCCATCGCAAAGGTAGCGCGCGGGGAACGGTCGCACTGCCGTGTTCACGCCATCCTGCGATGCCTCCGTCCAGATGGCTCGCATCGAACCCGGCCGCGCGCAAAGACGCGGCGGCGTTCTGCGACACCTCATGCCCATGCACGCAATACACGACCACGGGCCGCCATGGTTCGAGGTCGCGTGCCCATTCGGCGATGGCCTCGGGCGCGCGCTTCACCGCGCCTTTGATGACGTGGGGATCCTCGTCGAAGGCAGGTTGCCGACGCACGTCGACCAATGTAGGCGGCGGAAACGCGCCCAGGCGCTGCTGCAAATCGTGGGGAGAGGTGACTCGGTCCATGCTCATTTGAATGCCTCCTGTCGCGTTGCTGGCGACAACGAAGCAGAGCTTGGATGGCGCGGAGGTTCCTTGGCCATCGATGCGGCGGGGCGTCTGCGTGAAGGCCCCTGCATTCGATCATAAACGAGCAGTGTGGCTAGATCAAGCCTTCCAGCAATTGCACGTCGACCATTGCGCCCGCAGCGACATTGCCGGTTTGCGTGGGGAGCACGATGAAGCAGTTGGCCTGCGACATCGACGACAGGATGCCTGAGCCCTGGTCGCCGGTGGTGCGCACGGTCCAGCCGCCGGTCTCGTCGGGCGACAGGATTCCGCGCTGATATTCGGTGCGGCCCGGCACCTTCTTTATCGGCGCCGACAGCGCCGCCTTGAACATCGGCATCGGTCCCACGTCGCGCCGCCCCGAAAGCACCAGCAGTGCATCGCGGACGAATGCGTAGAAGGTCACCATCACCGCCACCGGATTGCCCGGCAACCCGAAGAAATGTGCGCCGCCGATCTTGCCGTACGCGAGCGGGCGGCCCGGCTTCATCGCGATCTTCCAGAACAGCACCTCGCCCAGTTTGTCGAGCAGTTGCCTGACGTAATCGGCCTCGCCTACCGAGACACCGCCGGACGTGATGACGACGTCGGCGTTCGCCGCGGCGGCCGCAAACGCACGCTCGAGTTCCTCGGGCACATCGGGCACGACACCCATGTCGACCATGTCGCAGTTGAGGCGCGTGAGCATTCCATGCAGCGTGTAGCGGTTGCTGTCGTAGATCTGGCCTTCCGCGAGCGCCGTGCCGACTGATTTCAATTCGTCGCCGGTCGAGAAGAAGGCGACCCGCAACTTGCGATAGACCGTCACCTCGCCGATGCCCAGCGA
>JAYTIR010000271.1:0-6373 GCA_043731765.1 Burkholderiales bacterium | reverse complement strand
CTGCGCGGATCGGCAGCGATGAGACTGCCGCGGCAAAGTCCGCAGTGCCGTCCGCGAAGAAGCGAAGCTTGAAGACGCTGCTCTTTGCGGACATCAGCGGCTACACCAAGATGCCCGAACAGTACACGCTGGATTTCGCCGAAATGTTTCTGGGAAACTGCAAATCGATTCTCGATTCGCTCGAGCATCGTGCCGTCGATGTGAATACCTACGGCGATGGCCTCTTTGCCGTGTTCGAAATGCCGAGCCACGCCGCGGAGTTTGCGGTGCGTCTGCAACAGGCGCTTCACAAGGTCGACTGGCCTGCATTGGGACTCGCGGCGGAAACCGGTGCCCGCATCGGTCTGCACACCGGTCCCGTTTTTCGCGTTTTCGATGCCGTCATGGCGAGGGCGACGTTTTACGGAACCCACGTCAACCGCACAGCACGCCTGGAGCCGATCGTGCAACCCCGGCACATCTTCGTGACCGAAGAATCCGCGGCATCGCTGGTCGCCGAAGACCAGGATCGCTTCAGTTGCGATTACATCGGGACCATGCCGCTCGCCAAGCGATTCGGCGACGCACGCCTGTACCGGCTGCGGTGGACGAACGAGGACTGAACGGCGCCGGCGTGCCTTCGAGCGGCACGCGGCAGGCACCGCCCGATTTGTATAGAATTGCGGATTGACCGGTTCGCAACGCCCGCCTCCGCACTCTGCCCGCTCTTTCAGGAGAACCCGATGATCCGCATGACCCGAACCATGACGCTTGCATTGATGACCGCCTGCGCCGCCGCGATTTCGGTTCCAGCCGCCGCGCAACCCAAGGAACCGCTCAAGATCGGCTTCGTTTACGTGAGCCCGATCGGCGACGCCGGGTGGACGTTCCAGCATGACACCGGCCGCAAGCAAATGGAAAAAGCCCTGGGCGGCAAAGTCACGACCAAATACATCGAAAGCGTGCCCGAGGGTGCTGACGCCGAGCGCGTGATCCGCGACCTCGCGCAATCGGGCCACAACCTGATTTTCACGACGTCGTTCGGTTACATGAACCCGACGCTCAAGGTTGCCACGACGTTTCCGAAAGTCAATTTCGAGCACGCCACGGGATACAAGTCCGCGACGAACGTCGGAATCTACAACGCACGATTTTACGAGGGGCGTTACCTCGCCGGAATCGTTGCGGGCAAGATGTCCAAGTCGGGCGTGGCGGGTTACGTTGCCGCGTTCCCGATTCCGGAAGTGGTCATGGGCATCAATGCGTTCGCGCGCGGCATGCGCAGCGTCAATCCGAAGGCCGAGGTCAAGGTGATCTGGGTCAATTCGTGGTTCGACCCGGGTCGCGAAAGCGAGGCATCGAACACGCTCGTGTCGCAAGGCGCCGACGTGCTCACCCACCACACCGACTCGACCGCCGCGGTGCTGGCAGCCGAGGCCAAGAAGGTCTACGCGATCGCGTACCACTCGGACATGTCGAAGTACGGGCCGAACGCGCAACTCACGGCGGTGACGCACCACTGGGGCGACTACTACACCAAGGTGGCGCAATCGGTCATCGACGGCAAGTGGCAGCAGGACAATGTCTGGGGCGGCATCAAGGATGGGATGATCAAGCTGGCGCCGTTCAACAAGGTCGTGCCGCCGGACGTCGTCGCGCTGGTTTCGAAGACGGAAGGCGAAATTGCCGCCGGCAAACTGAACCCGTTCACGGGACCGATGAAGACCAATGACGGCAAGGAAGTTCTCGCCGCCGGCAAGACGATCACCGACGCCGACCTCTCGAAGATGGACTATTACGTCGAGGGCGTGGTGGGCAAGTTGCCCGCGTCAAAATGATCCTGACCCAGCCAATTGAGACGCCGCTAGCCACTTAGCTTGCGCAAAAGCGCCAGCACCTTGTCGAACGTCGCGCCGTAGGGTGGCTGCAGCAGCCCGGTCGCGGCGAAACGCGGCTGCGTGAACACCGGCTTCCGGTGCGTGAAGGTGAGGAAGCTCGCCTCGCCGTGATACGCGCCGATTCCCGACGCGCCAACGCCGCCGAACGGCAATTCCTCGTGCGCGAAATGCCATAGCGTGTCGTTGACGGTGACGCCGCCTGCGATGGTTTCGCGCAGGGTCCGGCCCAGGCGCGGTCCATCGTCACCGAAGTAATAGAACGCCAGCGGCCGCGGCCGCGCGTCGATCTTCGCAATCGCCTCGTCGAGGGACGCATACGCTTCGACGGGCAGGAGCGGCCCGAAAATTTCCTCCTGCATGACGGCCATCGTGTCGTTGACGCCGACGATCAACATGGGCTGCATCCGCCGTGATGCCGGATCCGGATTGTCCTCCGCACAGCCGAGCGCGACGACGCGCGCGCCCTTGGCACGCGCGTCGTCGACGAGCCCGGTCAGGCGCCGGTAATGGCGCTCGTTCACGATCGCCGTGTAGTCGGGGTTCGTGGCGAAGGATGGATACAGATTCGCGGTCGCTGCGGTGACCGCGGCGACGAACGCATCGACGCGCGCCGCCGGCACCAGCGCATAATCCGGCGCGATGCACGTCTGACCGGCGTTGAGGAGCTTGCCGGCCATGAGCCGCGGCGCGGCGCGCGCGAAGTCCGCATCTGCGTCGAACAGCGCGGGCGACTTGCCGCCCAGCTCCAGCGTCACCGGAGTCAGGTTTGCCGCCGCGGCGCGCGCCACCTGCCGGCCTACCGGCGTCGACCCGGTGAAGAACAGGTGATCGAAAGGCAGCGCGCTGAACGCCTTCCCGACGCCTGCGTCGCCGGGCACGACGGCGAATTCATTTTCGTTGAAGTGCGCCGCGACCAGCTCCTGCAACAGCGCCGAGGTCGCAGGTGTCAGTTCCGAAGGCTTCAACAGCACGCGATTGCCCGCGGCCAGCGCGCCAAGTGCGGGCGACAGCGCGAGCTGCACGGGGTAATTCCATGGACTGATGATGCCCGCCACGCCCACCGGCTGGCGCTCGATGCGCGCCGTGGCCGGAAGCAGGTGCAATGGCGTGGCGACGCGCTCGGCCTTCATCCAGCGCGCAAGGTGCGCCTGCGCATGCCTTATGCCGGAGGAAACGATGTACAACTCGGCCAGCTGCGTCTCCTGCGCGGAACGATGGCCGAAATCGCGGTCGATCGCGTCGATAAAGCGCGATTCGTTTTCCGTGACGAGCGCGGTGAGCCGCGCAAGCCGGTCGCGCCGTGTCGCGAGATCGGGATAGCGCTCACCCGCGAACGCCCCGCGTTGCAGCGCAAACAGCCGCTCAAGTTCGGCGGTCGGCGTCGATGACGGGGGGTCGTGCGGCGCGTTCATCAATCGGGATCGCTGTGGACAGGTGCGCGTGACCGGGGTCAGCGCCACATTCTACCGGCTTCGCCTTGACTCGAATGCGGCAAATTGCGTGCATGAGTCTTGGCCGGACGCTGCTGCGACGTCGCGCGCACGCTCGTGCGCGACGACTGATGCGTTCCAGCGCGAACATTCAGCCATGGAAAAATTCTACATCGTGGTCATTGGCGGCGGCATAATCTGGTAACGCTCACTTGGCGCCAGCCGAAGGTTTTGGGCATACTGATCCCGCGATCCATCGTTATTAACGCAGTTCTATCGGGAGGTTCCCGCCATGGCCATTCTTTCACGTTTCATTGCCGCGACCGCGCTTGCCGTGGCCGTTGCGTTCTCGGTGTCCTCATTCGCTCAGGAGCGCGTGTTCTTCGGCATCGCTACGGGCGGTACCGGCGGCACTTATTACCCACTTGGCGGAATGCTCGCCCAACTCATTTCAAACAAGGCCACGATAAGCGGCAAGAAACTTTCGGCGACGGCGGAAACCGCCGGCGCATCGGTAGCCAATGCGCAGTTGCTCGGCCGCAAAGACATCGAGAGTGCGTTCGTCGCCGCGGACATCCTTGACGCCGCGTACAAGGGTACCGGCCAGTTCGAGGGCAAGCCGCTCAAGAACCTGCGCGCGTTAGGCGCGCTGTATCCGGAGCAGGTGCAGCTTGTCACGGTGGCGTCGGCCAACGTCAAGGGCTTCCGTGACCTGAAGGGAAAGTCCGTGTCATCGGGCTCGCCGGGATCCGGCCAATGGCAATTGCTGGGTGACCTCCTCGAAACCTACGGCATGACGCGCAAGGATATTGGCGAGGATCTGTCGTCGTTCGCGCAGTCGGTCGACAAGATCAAAGACGGCAATCTCACCGCTTCGCTCATCACCGCCGGCGCGCCCACGTCGTCGATCGTCGATCTCGCCAACGCGCGCGAGATCCGCATCGTACCGCTGGCGGGACCCGAGATCGACGCAATGCGCAAGAAGCAGCCGTATTACGCGAACATCCAGTTGGCGCCCAACACGTACAAGGGCCAGACCGCGCCGGTGGACACATTGGCCGTGATGGCGATCTGGGCGAGCCACGATGGCGTGACCGACGCGATGGCGTATGAAGTAACCAAGGCGTTGTACGAAAATACGGAAATCCTGGGTCAGGTGCATCCGAAGGGCAAGGAAATCTCGCTCAAGACGGCGCTCCTGTCAGTGTCGATCCCGCTTCATCCGGGCGCGGAAAAATATTACAGGGAAAGGGGCCTCATCAAGTGACACATCGGTCGAAGCGCATGGCACGCGGCACGACCCGGTGCCAATGCGTCGTCCTCATCGCGGCGCCGCTCGTTTCAGGCCTGGCGCGCGCCGTCTGTCTCACGCTTGCAAGCCATCCGGATGTTGCGGCACTCACGGGGCTTGAATTGCCAGAGGACGAAACGTCCTTCGCGATCACCTATGTTCACTCCGTCACGCGCACGCCGATCTCGGAGCATTATCACATCGAAGGCAGGGAGATTGTGGAGACGGAGATCCAGTTCGAACAACTCGGGCCAGGCTTGCCGACCGAAGCAGACGCTGGCGGCACCTTCACTCATCGCGACGGGCGCTTTGTCGTCACGATGAATCGCCGTTTTCCGGCGATCGTGATGCAGGTGAACACCGACCAAGCCCCACGCCTCGTCGCGGGAACGCGATCTAGCGACCTCGCGCAATGGGGCAATCGCGCGCTGATGCTGGAGAGCGCATCGGGTTCCTGCGCGGGCACGTGACCGGCGAGGTGGCCACGTGATTTTGCATCAATGGGCTCGCGCTTGCGCGATGGCGTCGAGCAACGCTCCTGGTTCCTGCGCGCCCGACACGGCGATGTGCTGGTTGAAGATGAAAAACGGCACGCCCTGCACGCCGATTTCCCGCGCTCGGTGGTCCATTAACGCGATCGCATCAGCGCCTTCACCGGAATCGAGCAGGATTCGCGCCGCCGCGGAATCCAATCCGGCCTCACCGGCAATGGCCGCCAGCACGTCGTGGTCACCGATTGCGCGCCCGTCGATGAAGTAGGCGCGAAAGAGACGCTCGACCAGACCACTGGCATCGCCTTGCGCTTGCGCCCACGCGATCAGGCGATGCGCGTCGCGGGTGTTGGGCTGGCGCAGGATGCGATCGAAGGCAAACGGAATACCCACGGTCGCGCCGGCCGCGGAAACTCGTGCATAAATCTGCGCGGCCCGTTCGGGTCCGCCAAATTTGTCCTCCAGATAGGCCTTGCGCGGGACACCCTCATGCGGGAGGTCGGGATTCAGCTGGAACGGATGCCAGCGGATAGGGGCACGGCGTGCGCCATCGCCTTCCGGCAGGCGCGCGAGCGCCGCCGCCAGCCGGCGCTGGCCGATGTAGCACCACGGGCATACCACGTCGGAGATGATGTCGATCTGAAATTCGTCGGCCATGGTCTGCGAGTTCCACCTGAAAGTTGACGCACAATTATGCTCGCGGGACGTCGCTTGCCATAATAGGCGCCACCAAGGACGGGCCACCGGCTCTCTTCCCGTCCCCCAGACCCGACCATGACCCCGTCACTGCGCTGGGACATCTACTGCCGCGTTGTCGACAATTACGGCGACGGCGGTGTCTGCTGGCGACTGGCGCGGCAGCTCGCCGCCGAACATGGCCTCGCGGTCACGCTGTGGATCGACGACGTCGCAAGCCTCGCGCGCATCGAACCCTTGCTCGATCCGCGACGCGACGACCAGGTCGCATGCTCTGTTCGCGTGCGCCGTTCCGGTGATTCGCGCCCGGTCGCGTTCCTCAATCCCGATGTCGTCATTGAAGCTTTCGGCTGCGGCCTGCCCGATGCCTATCGCGACGCCATGGCCGGTGAGCCGCGCCCACCGGTGTGGGTCAACCTCGAATATCTGTCGGCGGAAGCCTGGGTGGAAAGCGCGCACGCCCTGCCGTCGCCGCATCCGCGCCTGCCGCTTACCTGCTGGTTCTATTTTCCGGGTTTCACCGCCAGCACCGGAGGCTTGCTGCGCGAGGACGGGCTGCCGGAAACGCGCGATGCCTTCCGCCATGAC
>JAYTIR010000270.1:0-8656 GCA_043731765.1 Burkholderiales bacterium | reverse complement strand
GTCGGAATCTGGGGCCCGGTAAGCAGCAACGTAAGTCTGCGGGAACGGCTCATGCGATATCTGTCACCCCCGCTGTTCCCGGTGAGCCTGCGCGAATTGCCGTGCGCTCTCACGCTCCACGAGGTTCCCTGCGGCGAGGTCGAAATCGGCGAATTCCGTGTGTCATCGGCGCTCGTTTGCCACCCGGGGCCCACGGTGGGGTACCGAATTGCCGATGCGCAGGGCAGCGTGCTGACGTACCTGCCGGACCACGAACCGGCGCTGGGTCCGTTGGCGTTCCCGTCGCTGCCTCGCGAATGGACGTCCGGAGGGCAGCTGGCCGCTAGAGCGGATCTGCTGATTCACGACAGCCAATATGGCGCGGACGAATATGCCGACCATGTCGGCTGGGGACACAGCTCTCTCAAGCAAGCGCTGGACTTCGCGACGCTCTCCGAAGTGAAACACCTGGTGCCGTTTCATCACGATCCTGGCCACACCGACGCCGACCTCGACCGCCTGATGGAAGAGACGATTGCAGAAGCGAAGCCCGCTTATCGCGTCACGCCGGGGCTGGAAGGCGCGACGTTCCAACTCTAGACGTTATGGGACCAGGGCCGCCCGCTTCAATGCGGGGCCGGTGCCGCGTCGCGCGGCTGTTGGATAGCGTGTACGCGGATCGGGCGATCGAATCCCTTGAGTAAAACCTCTCCCAGATCCTGGAACGTCAGGCCCTTGCCAATGCACAGCTCGGCAATCGCAGTCGACACCAGGCTTTGTTCCGGCTGAGCATGGGAACACAGCCGGGCGGCAAGTTGAACCGTCGATCCGAATAAATCACTGTGATTCTCGACGGGCTCTCCCGCCGCGGCGCCGATCCGAACCTTGACCGAGCCTTCCTTGTTCGTTTGCTCGTGCTGAGCCAACGCACTCTGGATCCGGGTAGCGCAGCGTGCGGCCGCGACCGCCGACACGAAACACGCCATGATGCCGTCTCCGGTGTGCTTGACTTCACGTCCGCCCAATGCGCCAAGGGCATCCCGGACGATCGTGTCATGGACCTCCAGGAAGGCCATGGCCGCGTCGTCTCCGACGCGTTGTGTGAGCGCCGTCATGCCGACCATATCCGTGAATAGAATGGTCCGGATTCCCGGGTCGCGCTCGTTTCCCGCGTTGCCGGGATAAAGAGCGGCTCCCTCCGGGTTCACTTCACACCCGCCCATGAATCCTTCGGCAATCTCGGGCGCGACCTCGATGATCTTCGATGCGACCAGGCCATGCGCTTCACGATGCACGGAGGCTGCGGCTTCCGGGCTCGGCGCCGTGCAAAGGCAAAAAATCTTGCCGGTGCTCTCGTTGAACCAGTACTTGTGATACACGACGCCATACTTCGACTGCATTTCGACGTCAGCGAGGTGCGCCTTCCCAACGGCTTCCGGCGTTGCTCCCTTGGCCTCGTGGATGTCCATATACGTCGGCATGGCGACCTCCGAAAAATGCAAACTCTCGACGACTGGATCAGGCGGCCTGCCGAGTGCGGGTTGAACGCGTTTTCAAGCTGCAAATACGTGCCGGGACACGGTCAATTCCGGCGACTGGCGCAGGGTTTGATAGACGACGCAATAACGCTCAGTCAGGCGATTCAGCGTATTCAACTGATCTTCGGATGCGTCCGTCTCCAGGTCGAAGTGAAGGCGGATACGCTGAAATCCAACGGGCGCATCCTTGGCGACACCCAAAGTGCCGCGAAAATCGAGATCGCCTTCGGCTCTAACCGCGCCGCTTCGAATGACGACGCCTATCGCCGTCGCGACGGCGCTGAGAGTCACACCGGCGCAGGCAACCAGCGCCTCAAGCAACATATCGCCCGAACACGCGTTCAGTCCGTTGCCTCCCGTTGCCGGATGCAACCCGGCCTTGACGAGCGCCTTGCCGGTTTGAACGTTGCAAGTGACCCCTTCGCCAAGTCGGCCCTCGGCCTTCAGCGTAATCAGCGCGGCATCGGGTTGGGCCTTGTAGCGCTCCTTTAGGGGCGTCTGGAGGGCTCGAAGTTCTTCGGTCTTCATTGACAATGCAAACATTTGCCAGGCATTTTCCCGGTGCTCATGCATTGTACAACGCCACGCGAATTGCCGAGGTGTCGATCGGCAAAGTGGTCAAGACGCTCGCGATCAATGGATCACGTCGTCCGCCCGCATCAGCAGCGACTGCGGAACAGTGATACCCAGCGTTTGCGCGGTCTTCATGTTGATCACCAGCTCGAAACGCGTCGGCTGTGCGACGGGCAGATCGCCGGGATTCGCGCCTTTCGAGATCTTGACCATATACGCAGTCGTGGCGCGATAGCTGCTACTCAGGTTTTCGCCGTAGCTCATGAGCCCCCCCGACTCCACGAATTGGCTTGCCCAATAGAAATCCGGCATCCGGTATTTGGCTGCGAGATCGACGATCTGGGGACGGAGGTTGAACATCATTGGATCGTCAGGCAGCACGAACAACGCTCCGGCTTGTGCCCGCGCGGCAGCTTCCATCGCCGCAGGCAGTTCGTCGGATTTCTTGAGCTCTACCTTGATCAGCTTGAGCTTCATTTCCTGCGCCGCGCTCTCGAGCCTTTGCCATCCGATCGCATGGACAGGATTGGTCCCGTTCGCGAGCACCGCAATTGTCGTCGACGTGGGCAAGAGAGTGGCGAGCAGTTCGAGCCGCTTCGCGAGCAAGTCCTCCGCCTGGCTCGACGTTCCGGTGACGTTCTGTCCGGGCCTGGCAAGGCTGGCGATGATGCCTTGGCGCACCGGGTCGGAAACGGCCGCCATGACGATAGGCGTGGACGCGGTGGCTTCCTTCATCATGCGCGTGGAGGGCGTGCAGGTCGTGAGGATGGCATCGAGCTTCATGCCGGCGAGTTCGCTGGCGTTGTCCTTGAGCTTGCTCGAGCTGTAGCGACGCTCGATGGTCAGGTTCCTGCCTTCGACATAACCCTGGTCGCGCAAACCCTGAACGAGCGCCTGATCGAGGGAGCTACGATTTTCGAGTATCCCCGAGGAAAGTATGCCGACGTGCAGCGTTTTCTCGGCTGACTGTGCAAATGCCGCAGGAGGTATCGCCCAAAGCAGAGGCAGTATCACCAGGGTGAGCAGAGATCTGACCGTGACACGTTGGATCCGATGCATGTTTTCTTCCTCCTGCGAGCAGACATACGGTTCCTATGGTAGCGGAATCCACTCGTGCTCGCCGGCAATCTTCCCCATTCGCTGCATCGCCCAGTCTTCCTTGGCTCGCTCGATGCGCTCTTTGCTGGACGAAACAAAGTTCCACAAGAGAAAGCGCGGGCCATCGAGCGGTTCGCCGCCGATGATTGCGCAGCGCGCGCCGTGCGGCGCAGATATTGTCGCGTTTGCGCCTGGAGTCAGTATGGCCATAGTGAATGCGGGGACTTCGGCGCCGTCGATCGCCAGTGGATGGTCAACGCTGTAAATTGCGCGCTCGAAGGCGTTCCCATCGGGTGGGAGCAGCAACGTTGCGCCCGTTGACATTGCGACGTCGAGATACAGCGTCGGCGCGAACGTCGCGACCGGTGACTGCTTGCCGAACGCATCGCCGATCAATACCCTGACCTCGGTACCCGATTGCGACCAGGTGGGAATTGCCTCGGCCGACGTGTGGTGGAAAGCAGGTGCTGATTCCTCGAACACCTTTGGCAATGCGGCCCAGAGTTGCAGACCGTGCACGACGTTAGTTGAATCCCGCAGGTCCGGCGGCATGCGCTCCGAATGCACGATGCCGCGGCCAGCGGTCATCCAGTTGATCGCGCCCGGTTCGATGCGTTGCACCGAACCCAGCGTGTCCCTGTGCATAATCGCGCCTTCAAAAAGGTACGTGACCGTCGCCAATCCGATGTGCGGATGCGGCCGCACGTCGTGGTTGTCTCCGGGGTGCGTGGTGACCGGACCGAAGTGGTCGAAGAAGACGAACGGCCCGACGGCGGGTCTCCGCGCGGCCGGCAGCAATCGCCGAACCGTGAAGCCGCCGCCAAGGTCCTTGTCACGCGCGCGCAGTTGCTCTTTGACCGGCATGGTGATTTCCTGGACGCTTGATCCCGAAAACCCGGATAATATTTCAGATTCCGCGCCCGTAGCTCATTTGGATAGAGCACCGGCCTTCTAAGCCGGGGGTAACAGGTTCGAATCCTGTCGGGCGTACCACTGCCGTGCAAAGTCTGTTGCGGAGCGGATCGGCTCCGATATTCCTCACCTTACCCGATTCCCATACGACACACGGTGCGGCGGCGACGGCCACCCGCCGGTCAGACGAACGCGTTTTCCTTCCGGTCCGAAATCCTGAACACGACGAAGACCGCGAGGCCGGTTGCGGCGAGGAGGATGGTCGACAGCGCCGACGCCGTGCCGAACTGCCCATCGAGCACCGATAGATAGATGCGCACGGGCATGGTCATGGTCCGGCCGACATAAAGGATCAGCGAACTGGACAATTCGTTGATCGCGGTGATGAAGCTCATCAGCGCGCCGGCGATGACTCCGGGCAGCATCAGCGGCAAAGTGACTTTCAGGAATGCGCGCCAAGGCGGGGCGCCGAGGCTGATCGCCGCTTCCTCGATGCCGCCCTTGATCTGTTTCAGGATCGCGGCGCTGGACCGCACGGCATACGGCAGGCGGCGGATGAACAGCATCAGGACAATGATCGTTGCCGTGCCGGTGATTTGCAGCGGCGGCACGTTGAACGTGACTACGAAGGCCAGTCCCATCACGACGCCCGGCACGATGTAGGGAATGAGCAGCATGCTGTCGAGCGCGCCGGCCACCAGCGTCTCACGCCGGGCGAGGATGTAACCGATCAACGTGCCCAGGATCACGATCAGCACGACAGCAGCAATCGAAAACGTGAAGCTGTTGGCGATGGCGTGCGGCACCTCGCCCAGGATTCTCGCATAGCTGTCCAGACTGAAACCGGGATGGAACACCGGCCCGCTGGTCTTGCGGAACGACGTATAGATAACGACCAGCGAAGGCAGCGAACCCGCCAGCACAATCGCATAGCAGACGACATGCGCGGCGGCCGAGGCGAACGGTCGGAGCCGCTGCGGCGAGGGACGCCGGATCAACGAGCCCGCGATGTCGCGCCGGCGCACCGCCCAGCGTTGCAGCACGACCACCACCATGCACACGGCGATCAGGACGACGCTGGTGGCGGAGGCGAGTCCGGGATTGCCGCCCATCTCGGCCGTGAATAAATCGAACGCGGTGGTTGCCAACAGGCGCACTTTGCCGCCGACGATCGAAGGCGTGCCGAAATCGGCGATCGACAGAACGAAAGCGAGCAGCGCGCCGCTCGTCACCGCCGGAAAGACCAGCGGCAACGTGATCTTGAAGAAGCGGCGCCACGGTCCGGCCCCGAGGCTTTCCGCCGCCTCCTCGACCGACGGGCTGATCGTGCCCAGTCCGCTTGCCGTCAGCAGGAAGACGAAGGGATAGAACTTGAGGCTGAACACGAGAAGTATGCCGAACATGCCATAGATCGGCGGCAACTCGATTCCGATATCCGCCAGCAGCGCGCGCATCCATCCGTTCGAGCCCAGCATCATGATCCACGCGTAGGCACCGATGAACGGCGGCGACACCAGCGCCAGCACCGCGAGAGTGGCGAGCATGTCGCGGCCCTTGATCACGAAGCGGGTGGTCAGTACGGCGAGCGGAATGCCGAGCAGCATCGCGCCCAGCATTCCGCCGGTGCCGACGATCAGGCTGTTGAAGAGCGCGCCTCGATAGGCCGGGTGGCCCAGGATCTGCGCAAAGTTGGCAAAGGTCAGCGCGCCCGAGCGATTGTCGATCACGCTCGCCGTGAAAATGCTGTAGAGCGGCCAGACCATCAGCACCGCAACCACGGCCAGCGCCACGACCATAACGCCTGACCAGAAATCAAGCCGCCAGCGCCGCCTCATCGCCCGGCCTCGATTCGCCGGCCCGACTTCGGATCGAACCAATGCAGGCGCCTGAGCGGCAGTGCCAGGCGCAGCCGCGCACCGGGCTGCTCCAACACGCGGCGTCCCGGACGGTGTACGTGCGCAGCGATCTGCGCCCCTGCGTCGAGTCGCACGCGATAGTACGCCTCGCGTCCGGCATAGGTGACCTTGTCGATGGCTCCGTCGAGCACCAGCGCGTCGGCGGGCGCATCGGACGATTCCACCACCGTCATGTCCTCGAGCCTGATCGCCAGCGTCACGGAAACGCGCCCGGCCAGCGCGGGAACCTGCCGTGGCGCCGCGCCGAACGCCAGCGTGCCGCCGGCGCCCACCGGCAGATCCGCGATGATGTTCATGGCGCCGACGAATGACGCCACGAACAGCGTTGCCGGCTCGGCATACACCTGCCACGGCGTGCCCACCTGGTGAACGTGGCCGCCCTCAATTACGCAGATGCGGTCGGAGAGGACCAGCGCCTCTTCCTGGTCGTGCGTGACATAGATCGTCGTGATGCCGAGCGAATGCTGCAGATCGCGGATGTCGTCGCGCATTTCGATGCGCAATTTCGCGTCGAGATTCGACAGCGGCTCGTCCATCAGCAGGATCTGCGGCTCGATGACGATGGCGCGCGCCAGGCCCACGCGTTGCTGCTGGCCGCCCGAAAGCTGGTGTGGCAGACGCGCGGCATGCCCGCCGAGGCGCACGAGATCGAGCGCGCGGGCCACGCGCTTGGCGATTTCCTGGCGTGGACGGCGGCGGTTCCTGAGACCGAAGGCGACGTTGTCGCCCACGGTCATGTGCGGAAAGATCGCGTAGTCCTGGAACACGAGGCCGATATTGCGGCGATACGCGGGCATGTCGTCGATGCGCTGTCCTGCCACCCATACTTCGCCGCTGTCCTGGCGGATGAATCCCGCCACCGTGCGCAGCAGCGTGGTCTTGCCGCAACCCGATGGTCCCAGCAGCGTGAAGAACTCACCCGACTCGATGGCGAGGTCGACATCGTCGAGCGCCTGCACGCCCGGGTAGCTTTTGCTGATGTGCCGCAGTTCGACGCGGGCCATGGGAAGTCGCGGCTAGCTGCGCGGGAACAAAGCGAACCGGTGGCGCAGTTGCGGGCGCCGCCGTTGGCAAGCGTGGATCGCGCGCGCGCTCAGCGGGCGAGCATCAGGGCGCGCCACTTGTCGATATATTCCTGGCGCTTGTTGGCCGCGTTCTGGATGTCGTACTTGACCAGCTTGATTTCGCCCATCGGCTTCAACGCCGCCATGGCCTTCGCATCCTTGCGGATCGGCCGGCGGCCGAGTTCCTGCACGACCATCTCCTGAACCGGCGCGCTCAACGCCCAATCGATGAACGCCTTGCCCGCCGCCGGATTCGGCGCGCGCTTGCACAGCGCCATGCCGTCGGCGATGGCCGAGGTGCCGTCCTCGGGATAGATGATGGCGACCGGTCCGCCGCCCTTCAGGTACAGATAGGCGTTGTCCTCGAGCGTGATGCCGACCACGGCCTCGCCATCGTTGACGAAGCGCGGCACCGCGCCCGAGCTGGTGGAGATGTTCAAGTTGTCGAACACGCCCTTGAACTTGTCCCAGCCTGCCGCCTTGTCGCTGTAGATCGTCAGGAACGTGTTGAGCTGCATATAGGCCGAGCCCGACTTCTCGGCGTCGGCCATGGAAACCAGGTTCTTGAAACGCGGCTGCGCCAGATCGGCCCAGGTCTTGGGATACTCCTCGGGCTTCAGCTTTTTGGTGTTGACGACGAAGACGTTGAGGATGCCGGTATAGGGAAGCCACGCGCCGCTGGATTTGAACGCGTCGGCGATCATCGCGTATTCCTTGGGCTGATAGGGCTCCAGCAACTCGGTATTGGCTTCGAGCAACTCGGCCCCGATGCTCCAGATCACGTCGCACTTTGGATTAGCGGACTCGGCGCGCGCGCGGTTGATGATGTCGCCCGAACCGGCTTTCACCACGTCGGCCTTGATGCCCGTGGCTTTTTCGAAGTCCGGGATCAGCCGCTCGACGATGTTGGCGGTATGCGCCGTATAGATGCTGACGCGTTGCTGCGCCGCGGCCGGAACGGCCAGGCAGGCACCGAGTACTGCACCGAGCGCGATGCTCGAAAGTCGATGGAAGGTCATGAATTTCCCCCTTGTGAAGCTCGCAGCGTTTGTTGCCACGGCGCTTGTCACGATCCTATAACATGCGCGTTGCGCCCGCAATTGGAGCCACCCGGCTTCCAGGAAATACAAGACACCGCATGAAGATCGAGGCGTTCAGCGAAGGCAAGAACCTCGATGCCCCCGAGGCGAACGAGGACCGGTTCCTGGTGCTGCCCGGAAGGGGCTATGCCGTCATCGACGGGACCACCGATATCAGCGGCCGGCTCCATGACGGCAAGCGCGGCGGCTGGCTGGCGAGCCAGATCACGATGCAGGCCGTGGCGGAATTCCTGGTCGATGCGGCGGAGCGCGAGCTGCGCCCGGAACGGCTGATCGAGCATATATCTGCCGCGATCCGCGCTATCTACGCCCGGCTCGGCATCCTGGAGATCGCGCGCGGCGATCCGGCGCGGCGCTTCGGCGCGACCCTGACGCTGGCGGCCGATCTGGGCGAATCATTCCGCTTCGTGCTGATCGGCGACAGCGGACTGCGGATCAATGGTGCGGAGGTCTTCATCAACGACACGGGCCTCGAT
>JAYTIR010000269.1:0-8188 GCA_043731765.1 Burkholderiales bacterium | reverse complement strand
CGACCTGCCGATATTCCTGGCGTACACGGCAGCCCTGCTCACGCTGCTCGAGCGGCTGAAGGCGCTCTCCGGAATCAACGCTTCGATCCAGCGGGGCCTGGCCGCCGCCGAGTCGATCTTCACCATGCTCGACCTCGAGGACGAGCCTGACAACGGTACCGTCAGGCTTGAGCGCGCGCGCGGTGAATTGCGCTTCGACCGCGTTTCGCTCAAGTATTCGGGCAGCGAGCGCGACGCGCTGACCGACGTCTCGCTGACGATCCGGCCGGGCGAAACCGTTGCGCTCGTCGGCAGCTCCGGCAGCGGCAAGACCTCGCTCGTCAACGTCATTCCACGGTTCTACGAACCCTCGGCAGGGCGGCTCTTCGTCGACGGCCACGACGTCACCACGCTGACGCTCGCCAGCCTGCGCGCGCAGATCGCGCTGGTCTCGCAGGACGTCCTGCTGTTCGACGACACCATCGCGGCGAATATCGCGTACGGCGCGATGGCCGGCACTACGCGCGCGGAAGTGGAGCGCGCTGCCGCGGCCGCGAATGCGCTCGAATTCATTCGCGCGACGCCACAGGGATTCGACACCCACGTCGGCGAGAACGGAATGCGCCTGTCAGGCGGCCAGCGGCAACGGATCGCGATTGCACGGGCCATACTCAAGGACGCGCCGATCCTGATCCTCGATGAGGCGACTTCCTCGCTGGATTCGGAGTCCGAACGGCAGGTCCAGGCCGCGCTCGACGCGCTGATGCAGGGCCGCACCACGATCGTGATCGCGCACCGGTTGTCGACGATCGAACACGCGGACCGCATCGTGGTGCTCGATGCGGGCCGCATCGTCGAGCACGGTTCGCACGCGGACCTGATCGTGCGCGGCGGCGTCTACGCCCGGCTCCACCAGATCCATTTCGCGGTCGCTGTCCCGGCCGTGGCCGCCGACTGACCCGGCGCCATCGTGCTTATTGAGCAAAATCGCGAACCCGGCATGCGCCCTCTCGTCATCGCCCACACCGAGTCATCGGAGGGCTGGGGCGGTCAGGAGATCCGCATACTCACCGAGGCCGCAGGGATGCAATCGCGCGGGCATCGCGTCGTCGTCCATGGCGCGCATGGCTCGCGAATCCTGGCCGAAGCGCCGCGCTTCGGCGTGCCTGCGGTCGCGCTGCCCATCGGCAGGAAACGCCCGGCAGGTGTCGTGGCAGTGCGACGCGCCCTGCACGCGGCGCCGTTCGACATCGTCAATACGCACAGTTCGACCGACACCTGGCTCACCGCGGTGGCTTTGCGCATCGGCAACCGCGCACGGCCCGTACTCGTGCGCACCCGCCACGTATCCGTCCCGGTGCCGAACGACGCGGCCACGCGGTGGCTCTACCGCAAGGCGACGGCGCGGCTGGTCACGACGGGCGATGCGCTGCGCGCGACGTTGATCCGAGACAACGGCATCGACCCCCGAAAGATCGAATCGATTCCCACCGGCATCGACGCGGCCCGCTTTGCACCGGGAGACCGGCTCGCTGCACGCGCGGCGCTCCGCCTGCCCAGGGAGGCCGGACTGGTCGGCATCGTCGCCACGTTGCGCAGCTGGAAGGGTCATCGTTATCTGCTCGACGCCTTGGCGCGGCAAGGGAATCGCCAGGTCAATCTCGTCATCGTGGGCGACGGGCCGCAACGTGCAGCGCTCGACGCACAGGTCGACGCACTCTCGCTGCGCGACCGGGTCGTCTTCGCCGGACAACAGGACGACGTTGCGCCGTGGCTCCGCGCGCTTGATGTCTTTGCACTGCCTTCCTATGCGAACGAAGGTGTCCCGCAGGCTTTGCTGCAGGCGATGTTCGCGGGTGTTGCGTGCATCACCACGGACGCGGGCGCGATTCCCGAGATCGCGCGCCACGGCGATACCGCGTTGGTCGTCGCGAAGGAAGATGCCGGTGCCTTGGCCGGCGGCCTCGACGTGTTGCTTGCCGATGCCGCGATGCGCGAAAAACTTGCGGCCAATGCCCGCGCCTTTGTCGTGCCGCGCTACGGATTGCCGGCCATGCTCGACCGCATGGAGGCCGCTTTCCGCCATGCGCTCGCCGACGCGGTGTCACCATGACTACCGTTCTGGCCACGCGTTCGCGCTTCTACAACCAGGCCGAGGTCGTCGCCCGCGCGCTCGCCGCACGCGCCAAGCGCCCGCGCACCCCGCCGGTGAAAATACGGCGCATTCTGCTCGCCCATCATCTGCTGCTGGGCGACACGCTCATGCTGACGCCGCTCATAGCCAAGCTGCGCGCGCGCTATCCCGAAGCGGAAATCGCCATGACGGTGCCGCGCGCGATCGCCCCGCTGTACTCGACGCATCCTTACGGCGTTCGCGCGCTGGCCTGGGATCCGCGGCATGCCAACGAAGCGCTGTTCGCGGAATCGCGGTTCGATCTGGCCTTCGTTCCGGGCGACAACCGATATGCGTGGCTCGCGGCGGCGATGCACTCGCGCTGGATCGTCGCCTTCGCCGGCGACCCGAACGAACGCAAGAACTGGCCCATTGACGAACTGCGATCCTATCCTGACCGTCCTGCTGCCTGGGGCGACATGGTTGCCACGCTTCTTGACGGCCCTGCGCCCAGACCCTTCGCGCCTGCGGATTGGCTGGCACCGGCGGCCAAGCCCTTTGCCGCGCCGGCGCAACCGTACGCGGTGCTGCACGTCGGCGCCAGCACGCCACTCAAACTGTGGCCCGCGGACCGGTGGGCGGCGCTCGCCACGTGGCTGTTGGCGCGGGGAATCACTCCGGTATGGTCGGCGGGGCGCGGCGAAGAGGAAATCATCCACGACTGCGATCCGGAACAGCGCTTTGCGTCGTTCGCCGGGCGCCTCGATCTCACGCAACTCTGGCGCTTGTTCGCGAATGCGCGACTGCTGGTGGCCCCGGACACCGGCGTGGCGCACCTTGCCCGGGTGGCCGGCGCTCCGACCATAGCGTTGTTCGGACCGGGCTCGGCGACCATCACCGGCGCCGGCGATTTCTGGCGCACGTCCCCGTATCGCGCCGTGACGGTCGATCCATTCCCGTGCCGCGATCAGCGCGTTCTCTTTCGCCGCGAGATCGAATGGGTGCGCCGTTGCGCGAGGACGCCGTCGCAATGCCTCGAGCCGCTTTGCATGCAGGCCATCTCGCTCGATGCCGTGATCGCCGCCGCGGTCGACCTTGGCGTTCCGGCGTGACGACCGCACGACCGAGAATCGTCCAGATCAATCTTGCGCCGACGTTGGGCGGTGCCGAGGTCTTCACTGCATTCATGAGCCGGGCGCTGGTTGCGCGCGGTTGGCCCACTCGGGTATTGATCGACGCCAATGCGCAGTTCTGGCGCGATCTCGATTTCGGCGGCGTGGAACAGTTTCGTGTGCGCGACGGCATGGCCGCCGCGGCCGCGCTGGAAGGCAGCGACATCGCGCTGATCCACGGTTCGCTGCCGGAGCCGGTGTTGACGAAGTTGGGTAAACGCGGCGCCATCCTCGGAATCGCGCACCAAGCCATCTACGATTCGTCGCGGCCGGCGTACTTTGGACATGCCGACCTCCTGTTCGGCGTTTCGCAACACGTCCTCACAACGCTGCGGGACCATGGCGTGAAGAATATTCACGGCGAGCCCCTGTTCGGCATCGGCGAAATTCATCGCCTGCACCGCGAGGCCACGCCCGTTCGCGGGCCACTGTGCGAACGGGACGAACGCAAATTCTTCGAGAAGATCCGTGCGGCCGGTCAACGAGCCTTCCCCGCCGTCGGCAACGCGACGCCCTATGTGCGCAGGCCAGGGCTCACGCTTGGCATCGTGTCGCGTATCGCGAAAGCCAAGCAGTTTCCGGCCCTCTTCGACATCCTCGCGCCGATCATTGCCGCGCAGCCTCGCGTCAACGTCGAAATCTTCGGCATCGCGGTCGGCGCGAGGCAATTGCGTGAATTGCGAAGCGCGGTGCGCCCGCTTGGGGAGCGAGTCCGGTTCTGGGGTCATCAGCGCGATGTGGCACCGTCCTACCGTGGCATCGACTATCTATTGACCGGATTGCCGGACCGCGAGGCGCTGGGACTCAACGTCATCGAATCGTGCCTGTGCGGAACACCGGTGCTCGCCATAGACTCGCCCCCGTTCACGGAAACGATGCGCGACGGCGTCACTGGCTTTCTGTATACCGATCCACGCCAGGATCAGGGACTGCATTTCGCGCGCCTCCTGACCAGCCTTGCCGACGGAACGCGCAAGCCGGACATGGCGCAGGCGCCTGCGCATCTCGAATTCTTTTCGTTCGCACATTTTTCCGATCGCGTTGACACGGCAATGCAGGAAGCGGTCGCCCGCGTGAGTGGTCGAACGCCCATTGGCAACTGAATGACCCAGATCAATCTCCGCTGGCTTGCCGGCTTCGCCGCGGTCTATCTCTTCCTCCTGCCGACCAACCACGGGACGTACCTTCGGTCGATCGCGTTCGGCGGTTCACTCTTATTTGCCGCGTGCGCATTGGGCTGGAGTCTGTGGGAGCGACGCCAACGGCCGGAAGCACGAATACCACTGCCTCCCTGGTCCATCACGCTGACCGTCGCCGCATGGTTCGCGTGGTCCGCGCTGTCGTATTTCTGGTCGGTCAAGCCCCACTACACGGCGGGACAACTCGCACGCGAGGTCGCCGAGAACCTGCTGCTCGTCATCGCATTCTTCATTGCGTCCAGCGACACCGCGACCTTTCGCCGCTACGCCGCGGCCGCGCTCGCGAGTTTCGTGATCATGGCGGCACTGGCCCTCGGCTATGCAATGTCCCCGGCAGGTTGGGATCCGGCGCTGAAGCACAATGGCGTGGGCCCCTATTCAACGTATGTCGTGCTGACGGCGCCGTTGCTCCTGACGTTGATTGCGCCGACTCCGGTCGGCCTGCGGCGGCGCGGCCTGGCACTCGCGCTGGGCGCCGCGTTGCTCGCATTGCTGGTGACGTCGGCTCGCCTCACGGACAACCGGATGGTCTGGATCGCATTGGCTGCCGTATTCGCCACGGCCGCGATCGCTTCCGCGGTGCGCTGGCCGCAAACCTTCATGCGCTCGCCGTGGCGTTGGCTGGCACCCTTCGCAGCACTTCTGATCATCCTCGGCTTCGCGTTTGCCGATGCCGCCAGGGAAAGAGCCGAGTTCGACTATCCGCCGAACACGTCGGTCGGCGCGACGATCAAGTCCGATCCACGTATCAGGTTGTGGCACCAGTTGTTCGACCGGATCGGCGATCGGGTGTGGCAAGGCTATGGATTCGGACGTCGAATCCAGGCCGAAGAGATCACCAGCGAACTGTCCGACCTGCACCTGACCCACGCCCACAATCTCTTCGCAAGCCAGTGGCTGCAGACAGGGGCGGTCGGCCTCGCATTGTTCGTCGCGATGCTGGGCGCGCTCGGCACGACATTCGTGCGCTACGTTCGCGCCCGCGATGACATACTCGCGTTCCTGGGCGTCGTCGGACTTTCACTATTGGCGGGGTTCGTGGTCAAGAATCTCACCGACGACTTCCTGTTCCGCAGCAACGCCAAGGAATTCTGGGCAGTGCTCGCGATTCTCGTTGGCCTGGGGACGCGGCTTTCTGCGCGGGTCGCCGGCAAGTAAGGACTGGCGACGCCATGCCGGCACGTACCGCCGAAATCGTGATCATCAATTGCAGCACGAAGGAGCTCACCGCGCTTGCGCTGGTCAGCGCGCTGCGCCACGGCGGGCTGCCGGTGACGGTCATCGATTGCGAGTCGACCGACGGCAGCGCCGGATTCTTCCGGGAGCTGCAGCAACAGCTGTCGTTCAATCTTGCGCACCTGCCGCTGCGTCGTCACGGCGCGACGCTCGACCGGATTTTCCGTGAGACCGCGCGCGACGCACTCCTGTTGCTTGATTCCGACGCCGAAATCCTCGACGCCGACCTTGTGCCGCGCATGCTGGCGGCACTGACACCGGAAACCTATGGCAGCGGTTTTCTCCATGCCGGCGATTGGCTCGCCGCGAATCATGGCGGCGGCGACCACAAGGGCTGGTACGCGGAACGGATGTGGATTCCGTGCGTGATGCTCGATGCAGCCGCCGTCAGCGAAGCATTGACTGCCGGCCAGACTTTTCGACAGCGCATCCTCTGCAACGAAGTGCCGCAATGGCCCTGGCTTTCGAGGCTGCTGTACCTGCGGTTCCGGATTCCGGGGTTGCGCCGGATTGAGCTCGACCGGCTGGGCCCGCTGCGCCGGGAACATGGTGGCCGGAAACCGCATTACATCTATTGCGACACCGGGGCCGACCTGCACGACTATCTCGTGCGCAGGCGCGGACTGGCTTTTGCCGATCTTGGTGCCGCCTGGTGGCCAACCGCCGTTGCGCACTATCACGGCGTCACGCGCCGCGCGTTGCGGCCGTGGATGCGCAATGCCGCGGATGTCGGCGCAAGCCGGGCCGAAGCAACCACGCGCGTCGCAAAAATCTACGGCGTAAAACTTCCCGGAAACTGACCTGCGCGCGCACCGCGCCGCGCTCAGGTTGCCATCTCAACGCTTGCGTGGAATGCGCAGAGGCAACGGTCGCGCGTCCTCGCGCCCGGCCGGCGCTTCGGTCGGGATCGGCATAACGGGCGCGCCCGCCGGCGGCATGTACTCCGGTATCCAGGCCTTGAGACGCGCCCGCACTTCGGCGTCGTCGGCCGCGCGGTCGCTCTCGCACCACGTGACCATCTGGCCGACGAGATCGCGATTGACATCGCGCGCCTGCGCGATGCGCAGCTTCGGGTGCGGCGTAGGTTTGGTCGCCTCCTCTGACGCCAGCAGTTCCTCGAACAATTTTTCGCCGGGGCGCAGACCTGTGAAGACAACCGCGATCTTGTCCGGATCGGCCCCCGAAAGCTTGATCAGGTCCCGCGCCAGATCGACGATCCGCACCGGTTCCCCCATGTCGAGGACGAGGATTTCACCGCCCTTGCCCTGCAGTCCGGCCTGCAGCAGCAACTGCGTGGCTTCCGACAGCGACATGAAAAAACGCGTGATCTCGGGATGCGTCACCGTGACCGGCCCCCCGCGCGCGATCTGCTCGCGAAAGCGCGGGATCACGCTGCCGGCGCTGCCGAAGACATTGCCGAACCGCACCAGGACGAACTGCGTGCCGCGGCCCGAGAGGCTCTGGCACACAATTTCCGCCAGGCGCTTGGTCGCGCCCATGACATTGGTGGGATTCACCGCCTTGTCGGATGAAACCAGCACGAATTTCTCTACCTTGGCCGCGACCGCGGCGCGCGCCAGCACCCACGTGCCCCACGCGTTGTTGCGCACCGCCTGCCAGGCGTTGGTTTCCTCCATCAGTGGCACATGCTTGTAGGCGCCCGCGTGAAAGATGACGCTGGGCCGTTCGCGCGCGAGCACCTCTTCCACCAGGGCTTCGTGCTTGACGTCGCCGACCACCGTCGCCAGCGGCAATTGCGGGAACGCATCCCCCAATGCCATCTGGACTTCGTAGAGCGCAGCCTCCGAAATGTCGAAGAGCACAATCCGCGCGGGACGGAATCGCGCGATCTGCCGCGTGAGTTCCGCGCCGATCGAGCCGCCGGCGCCGGTCACCATCACGACCCGGTTGCCCAGCCACTCCGCCAGCCCGGCGTTGTCGAGGACTACGGGATCGCGGCCCAGAAGGTCGTCCAATTCGACATTGCGGATCGTGGTCAGCACCGACCGCCCGCTGATGAGATCCTCGTAGGACGGCACCGTCAGCGCTTCCACGTCCGCCGCAGCACACAATTCGGCGACGCGCCGGCGGACCACGTGATTGGCTGACGGCAGCGCGATGATGACCTTGCGCACACCGAAACGGTTCGACCACGCCGCGAGCTCCGAGATCGGGCCCAACACGCTGACGTTGCGCAGCAGGCGTCCTTGCTTGGCGCGATTGTCGTCGAGCAGCCCGACGACACGCCATTGCCGGCTGCGGGTCAGGTCTTTTGCCAGGCGCGCGCCGGCTTCGCCGGCACCGATGATGAGCACGGGCTCGCCTAAAGCCTCGAGCGGGCTGTACAACCGATGTTCCTTCCAGATCCGGTAGGTGAACCGGCTGCCGGCCATCAGGAAAATCAGCACGATCGGGTAGAGCACGAGCACGCTGCGCGGCACCACCGCCTGCAGTTGCAGCATCACCAGCACGAGCGGCACGAGAATCGC
>JAYTIR010000268.1:0-1978 GCA_043731765.1 Burkholderiales bacterium | reverse complement strand
CAATTTGATTTGGAACAGCCCCAGGAACATCCCGACCCCGCGAAAAAAGCTCGCCAATGTACCATTCCCTGCCCGTCCCGCGCCATGCCGCCCCGCCCGCCATCTGCATCCATGAAACCCGCTTATTGGGACGAGGCCACCCGTTCCCTGGGAAAGCGGGACGCGGTCATGGCGCGACTTGTCGCCGCATTTCCGGGGATCCACGTCGTGCGACGCGGCGACCCGTTCACGACGCTGGCGCGCGCAATTGTCGGCCAGCAGATTTCCGTCAAGGCAGCGCAGACGATCTGGGACAGGCTCGTGGTCGCGGCCAAGGGATGCGGCGACCCGATCCATCTCGAGCCGACGCGCGTCGGCCGCACGCGCACGACCACGCTGCGCCGCGTCGGACTGTCGGAAAACAAGGCGCTGTACATTCGCGACCTTGCGCGTCATTTCGTTTCCGGCGTCCTCGATCCGCGCGAATGGCAGGCATTGGGCGACGAGGATCTGATCGAACGGCTGACGGACGTGAAAGGCATCGGTCGCTGGACCGCCGAGATGTTCCTGATGTTCCACGAATTGCGCCCGGACGTGTTGCCCGTCGCCGACATCGGATTGCAAAGGGCCGTCGCCCTGCATTATCACGGCGGAACGCGGCTGCCGCCCGCGGAGCTGCGCGAATTCGCGGCGATGTGGTCGCCGTGGCGCAGTGTCGCCACCTGGTATCTGTGGCGCTCGCTGGATCCGATTCCCGTCGAGTACTAGGACTGGTTGCACTGCGCGTCCCCGCTCTGGTAACCTGCGGCAGCGAATTTCCGCGGTCGGGAGTAGGGGAAGTGAAGTTCCTAGGTGCGGGAGCATTGGTGATCTCCGCCATGCTGACCATGGATGCGTCGGGAGCCGTGACCACGACCGTGGTCGATGTTCCGAGCGGCGCCGTTACGCAACGCTTCCTCTACCTCCGACCGGCGTCTCCGCAGGCCAACCTCGTCGCATTGCCCGGCGGCGATGGCATTCTCGGGATTCAGGACGACGGAACGATGACCACGTCCGTTTCGGACTGCACTCCCGTCGCGCGCAATCGGCAGGCCTTTGCCGATCATGGTGTCGCGGTCGCGCTCGTCGATGCGGATTCCGCCGGCGTGGTTCATGATTTCAACGATGTGCGCGAAGTGATTCGCTATATGCAGGCACGCGACAACGTTCCGACGTGGCTCATCGGTGGCAGCAGTTCGACAAAGGCGATCGCTACTATTGCCAATGGCCTGCCCGCCGAGAATCCGGTCGGGGTAATCTTTTTCTCGCCCTCTCTTGTGCCCGCAACGAATGCGGCGATGATCACGCGGCCGACGCTGATCGTCTATCATCCGGCTGATCCGTATCAATTTGCAGCCGAATTGTTTCCCGCCCTGACGTCCGCACCGGTCAAGGAGCAAGTTGCCCTGGCCGGCGGCAGCGACGTCGGATGCGGATTTCATCTCTTCAATGGCCAGGACGCCGAATTCGTGGCCGCGACCACCGGCTTCATCGACCGGAACAACAGCGGTTTCTCGTCGTCCAACGTGCTCGTGGTCGAATATCACCATTTGAGCTTCGATCACTATTTCATCACGCCGGTTGCAGCGGAAATCACCTTGCTCGATGCCCACGCGCATCCGTTTGAAGAGTGGTCGCGAACCGGGTTTTCGTTCAAGGCCTATGCGAACGTAAACGCGCCTGCCGGGTCGGTCGCCATCTGCCGCTTCTTCAACTCGTCGTTTGCGCCGAAGAGTTCCCATTTCTACGCGCCGCATGGCCTGGGATGCGAAACGACGATCGCTGGTTTCCCCGACTGGATCCTGGAAGACGACAAGCTCTTCAACACGATGCTTCCGGACACCACGAGCGGCACCTGCCCGGCCGGCACCATTCCGGTTTATCGCCTCTACAACAACGGCATGGGCGCGGCACCGAATCATCGCTTCCTCACCGATCTGGCCGAACGGCAAAAGATGCT
>JAYTIR010000267.1:0-5250 GCA_043731765.1 Burkholderiales bacterium | reverse complement strand
CTGATGAACTGGTCGATGACAACCTGCGCGCCATTCACGAAATCGCCGAACTGCGCTTCCCAGAGCACCAGGCGCGTGGGATCGGACGTCGAATAGCCGTATTCGAATGCGACCACCGCATTCTCGGTGAGCACGGAATCGATGACCTCGAACGCGGGTTGTCCGGGCTTGATGTGCTGCAGCGGAATGTAGGTGCCGTCATCCCACTTTTCGCGATTCTGGTCGTGCAGCACCGCGTGCCGATGCGAAAACGTGCCGCGGCCGATGTCCTGGCCCGACAGGCGCACGCCGTGGCCTTCGTCGAGCAGCGACGCGTAGGCCAGCGTTTCTCCCATGCCCCAGTCGAGCGGCAATTCACCCTCGCCCATGGCGCGGCGGTCGGCGATCACCTTCTCCACGCGCGAGTGGAGCTTGAAGCCGTCCGGTATCGTGGTCAGCTTTTGCGCGAGCGAGCGCAATTGCCTGACCGGAACGCCGGTCACCGCCGGATCCGTCCAATGGCGGTTCTTGTAGGGACTCCAATCGATGGTGAACGGCGGCTTGTAGCTCGAGAGAACCGTCCTGTTGGTGTGCTGGCCGCGATCCATCGCGGCGCGATACGCATTGATCATTGCGTCCGGTTCCTCGGCCGTGACCACGCCCGCGGCGACCAGCCGGTCTGCGTACAATTTGCGCGTTCCCTCATGCTGCGCGATCTTCTTGTACATCAGCGGCTGCGTGACCATCGGCTCGTCCGCCTCGTTGTGACCCAGCCGGCGGAAGCACACGAGATCGATGAAGATGTCCTTGTGGAATTGCTGGCGATACTCGAGCGCGATCTCGACGGCCAGCAGGCAGGCCTCCGGGTCGTCGCCGTTCACATGGAGGATCGGCGCCTCGACCATTTTCGCGATGTCGGTGCAGTAGATCGTGCCACGGGTGTCGCGCGGATCGGAGGTCGTGAAGCCGATCTGGTTGTTGATGACGATGTGAATGGTGCCGCCCGTATAGAAGCCGCGGGTCTGCGCCATGTTCAGGCATTCCTGGTTGACACCCTGCCCGGCGATCGCGGCATCGCCATGCAGCAGCACCGGCAATACCTGGTCGCCCTTGGTGTCGCCGCGGCGGAACTGCCGTGCGCGCACGCTGCCCTCGACCACCGGATTGACGATTTCCAGATGCGACGGGTTGAACGCGAGCGTCAGGTGCACTGGTCCGCCAGGCGTGGACACGTCGGACGAAAACCCCTGGTGATACTTGACGTCGCCGGCCGGGAGGTCCTGCATCGTCTTGCCCTCGAATTCCGAAAACAGGTCGACCGGAATTTTGCCGAGCGTATTGACCAGCACATTGAGGCGGCCGCGATGCGCCATCCCCAGGACGATCTCCTGCACGCCTGCCGCGCCGGCCTTTTCGATCAGGCGATCGAGCATCGGAATCATCGTGAGGCCGCCCTCGCCGGAAAAGCGTTTCTGCCCGACGTACTTCGTGTGCAGGTAGCGTTCGAGCGTTTCCGCCGCCGTCAGCCGCTCGAGGATGTGGCGCCGCTCCTCCGGGGAATAGGTGGGCGTGGCGCGAATGGGCTCCAGCCGCTGCTGAAAGAAGCGTTTGGTCGCCGTGTCCGAGATGTACATGTACTCCGTGCCGATGGTGCGCGTGTAGGTTTCCTTGAGCGCCGCGATGATGTCCGCCAGCCGCATCCGCGCCGGGCCCGCCTTGAACGAGCCGACGTCGAATTCGGTCGTCAGGTCGGCCTCCGTGAAGCCGTAGTTGCGCAAATCAAGGTCCGGCAGGTACTGCGGCTCGTGCCGACCGAGCGGATCGAGGTCGGCGTAGAACATCCCGAGCATCCGGAATTTGCTGATGAGCCGCAGGACGAGCACCTGCTTGTGCATCGTCGCGGCGTCGACCATCGCACCCGCGACCTTGCGGTTCTTCGCCAGTTCGACGAACGAGGCGATGACCGGCGCATGCGCGACGTCCGCTGCGCCGCCCCGCAATTCGTCGAAATAGGCGCGCCATTCCGGGCTCACCGCGTTCGCATCGGCCAGGTAGTGCTCGTATAGCTCCTCGATGAACGGAACGTTGGCGCCGAACAACGTGCTGGTTGCCGCGAATTCCTTCATGCTGCCCATGGCTTCACCTCATTGCGTGCCGCTGAAACTGCGAACGCCGTCAGGCCCTTTGCGCGATGGGCGTGACCGAACGGCGCGTCGCCCCGACGTACAACTGCCGGGGACGGCCGATCTTGTTTTCCGGGTCCGCGATCATTTCGTTCAGTTGCGCGATCCAGCCAACGGTGCGCGCGCACGCGAAAATGGCGGTGAACAGCGGCACGGGGATGCCGATCGCCTTTTGCACGATGCCCGAGTAGAAGTCGACGTTGGGATACAGCTTGCGTTGCACGAAGTACTCGTCCTCGAGCGCGATCTTCTCGAGCTTCATCGCCAGCTCGAACAACGGGTCGTCGTGCAGTCCGAGCGCGCTGAGCACTTCGTAGCAGGTCTCGCGCATCAGCTTGGCGCGCGGGTCATAGTTCTTGTAGACGCGATGCCCGAAGCCCATCAGCTTCACGTTCGAGTTCTTGTCCTTGACCTTGGTGATGAACTCGCCGATTTTCGCGACGCCGCCCTGTGCCTGAATGTCGTAGAGCATGTTGAGCGCCGCCTCGTTGGCACCGCCGTGCGCGGGACCCCACAGGCAGGCCACGCCGGCGGCGATCGCCGCAAACGGATTGGTCCCCGACGACGCGCACAGGCGGACCGTGGACGTTGACGCGTTCTGCTCATGGTCGGCATGCAGGATGAAGATGCGGTCCAGCGCGCGCACCAGGACGTCGTTGATCTTGTAATCCTCACAGGGTGTCGCAAACATCATGCGCATGAAGTTGGCGGCGTACGAGAGGTCGTTGCGCGGATACATGTACGGCTGGCCGACCGAATACTTGTAGGCCATCGACACCAGCGTGGGCAACTTGGCGATCAGGCGGATCGCGGAAATGTCGCGCTCGCGGGCATCGTTCAGGTTCATCGAATCCGGGTAGAAGGCCGACAGCGCGCCCACCAGTCCGGTGAGGACGGCCATCGGATGCGCATCCCGCCGGAAGCCGCGCATGAAGAAATGCATCTGCTCGTTGACCATCGTGTGGTTGGTCACGCGCGGGACGAAGTCGGCCTTCTGGTCGGGCGAGGGCAACTCGCCGTACAGCAGCAGATAGCAGACCTCGAGAAAGTCGCAGCGCGTGGCCAGTTCCTCGATCGGGTAGCCTCGGTAGAGCAACTCGCCCTTGTCGCCGTCGATATAGGTGATGGCCGAATTGCATGCCGCCGTCGACATGAAGCCCGGGTCGAAAGTGAATTTTCCCGTCTTCCCGTACAGCGTGCGGATATCGATGACGTCCGGTCCCACGGTCCCCGACAAAACCGGGAACGTCACCGCGGGCGAGCCGTCGGAGAAGTTGAGTGTGGCGGTGCGATCAGTCATTGCAGTAGGCTCCCGGCCGATGGTTACATGAGGTCAAACGAGGTCAAATGCAATCACATGAGGTCGAATCCATCCGGCGAACCGGACGGCGCTGTTGATTCCAGGTCCTTTGACCCGACGTCCGGCCTCACGCCGTCCGGAGTTGTTCGAGCAACGGTCCCACCGAAGCATCGAGCGGTTCCTGCCTGCCGGCGATCAGGTCCCACAAATCGTTGTCGCTCAAATCCAGCAGCCGATCGAGCATCGCGATCTCATCCTCGGTCATCGCGCCCCCTTTGACGTCCAGGAAACGCGTCAGCACCAGATCGTTCTCGAGCATCCCGCGCCGGCTGCGCCAGCGGATGCGATTCAGGCGGTCCTGTGCAAGCATCGTTCAGGCTGGCATCGTTGAGTCGCGGAAGTTTCAGACCGCGCGTTTCACCATCATGTCTTTGATCTTGCCGATGGCCTTGGTCGGATTGAGGTTCTTGGGACATACGTCGACGCAATTCATGATGCTGTGGCAGCGGAAAAGACGATACGGGTCTTCGAGGTCGTCGAGGCGCGCGCTGGTGGCCTGGTCGCGGCTGTCGGCAATGAAACGATAGGCGGCGAGCAGTCCCGCGGGACCGACGAATTTGTCCGGGTTCCACCAGAACGACGGGCACGCTGTCGTGCAGCATGCGCAGAGGATGCACTCGTAGAGTCCGTCGAGTTCGTCGCGGTCCTCGGGCGATTGCAGGCGCTCCTTTTCCGGCGGCGGCGTATCGTTGACCAGGTATGGCTTGATCGAATGGTATTGCTTGAAGAACTGGCTCATGTCCACGATCAGGTCCCGGATCACCGGCAGGCCCGGCAGCGGGCGCAATTCGACCGGTTCCTTCACGTCCTTCAGGTTCGTGATGCACGCAAGGCCGTTCTTGCCGTTGATGTTCATCGCGTCCGACCCGCATACGCCTTCGCGGCAGCTTTTCCGGAATGACAGCGTGTCGTCCTGCTCCTTCAGCTTCATCAACGCATCGAGCAGCATCCGGTCCGCGGGCTCGAGCGCAACGTCGTATTCCTGGTAGCGGGGTGCTGCATCCTGCTCGGGGTTGTAGCGGTAAACGCGGAATTTCATCGCGGAAAACTTCTCGTGGAACCGGGCCGGCGCAGCCGACCCGATTCTGGTTTCATCGAATTTGGCACTCTGAGTCCCATTCAATAGCTGCGCGCCTTCGGCGGAAACGCGTCCACCGACAGCGGTCTCATGTTGACCGGTTTGTAGTCCAGCCGGTTCCCTTCCCGGAACCACAGCGTGTGCTTCAGCCAATGGGTGTCGTCGCGGTTCGGGTAGTCGCTGCGCGCCTGCGCGCCGCGCGACTCGCGCCTCGCCTCCGCCGAGACAATGGTGGCCTTGGCAGTCTCGATGAGGTTGTCGAGTTCCAGTGCTTCGACCCGCGCGGTATTGAAAACGCGACTCCTGTCCTTGATCGCCGTGCGCGCCACCCGCTGCTCGATTTCCAGTACCTTCGCAACACCTTCACCCAGGAGCTGCTGATTGCGGTACACGCCGCAATGCATCGTCATCGTCTTGCGCAATGCTTGCGCGACTTCGGGCACGGATTCACCTGACGTGGCACCGTCGAGACGCGCCAGGCGGGACCGCGACAAGTCGCCGGCATCCGCGGGCAGATGCTTCTGCCCGTGTGCCCGCAGGTTCTGGTCGACGATGTAGTTGCCGCAAGCGCGGCCGAACACAAGCAGGTCGAGCAGCGAGTTGGTGCCGAGCCGGTTGGCGCCGTGCACCGACACGCATGCACATTCTCC
>JAYTIR010000266.1:0-11029 GCA_043731765.1 Burkholderiales bacterium | reverse complement strand
TTTCCGAGTGCGCTGCTCGGCGTGGCGCTGGGCACGGTCCTGCTGCCATCGCTGGCCAGGCATCACAGCGATGCCAATCACGATCAATATTCGTCGTTGCTGGACTGGGGATTGCGCCTGGCGTTCCTGCTCGCGCTGCCGGCCGCCATCGCATTGTGGCTGCTTGCGCTGCCGCTCATTACGACGCTGTATCAGTACGGCAAGTTCACCGTGAACGACGTGTGGCAGACGCGTGAAGCACTGCTCGGCTACAGCGTCGGCCTGCTCGGACTCATTCTCGTGAAAATCCTGGCTCCGGGCTTTTATGCGCGGCAGAACATCAAGACGCCGGTCCGGATCGCATTTTTCACCGTGTTCGTTTCGCAAACGCTGGCGCTGATCCTGATGTGGCGGATCGGCCACGCCGGACTCACGCTGGCGACGAGCATCGGTGCATGCGTGAATGCCGGATTGCTGTTCTGGTACCTGCGCAAAGGCGGGTCCTACCGGCCGCAACCCGGCTGGTTCATATTCCTGTGCAAGCTCATGGTCGCGCTGGGCGTGCTGGCCGCGTTGCTGTACGCGCTGACCGGCCCACCGGCGCTGTGGCTTGACGCCGGGCCGTGGCAGAGAATCAGCCGGCTCGCGGGCATCATCGCGGCAGGCATGACCGTCTATTTCGCGACGCTGTTTCTTCTGGGTTTCAGGCTCGCCGATTTCGACCGGCGGGAGCATTGATCGGGGTCAATGCTTGCGATGCGGGCAGCGCACTTTGGTGCAATCGGCGTACAGGTAGAGCGCATGCTCGCTGATCTCGAAGCCGCGGTCCTTGGCGACCTTGATCTGGCGCTTTTCGATCTCGGCGTCGTAGAATTCCTCCACCCGCCCGCACTGCATGCAGACAAGATGGTCGTGGTGCGTGCCCTGATTCAGTTCGAACACCGCCTTGCCGGACTCGAAATGATGGCGGACCAGCAGGCCCGCCTGCTCGAATTGGGTCAATACGCGATAGACCGTCGCCAGGCCGATATCGAGCCCCTCGGTCAGCAGGAGCTTGTAGACGTCCTCGGCGGTCAGGTGCCGCACCTTGGACGCTTCAAACAGATTGATGATCTTGAGGCGCGGCAACGTGGCCTTGAGGCCGGCGCTCTTGAGGTCCTGCGAGGTGCTCATCCGTGCATTCCAGAAGGTAGGCCCGGCTATAATAACCGCTTATGAGTATCACGCCCAAAGCGCCCCACATGTCCAACGTTTCCCTCGCCCTCGTCCGCACCTCTGTGTTGGTTACATTCGCGGCGCTTGCCGTCGCCGGCTGTGCTTCGATCACGGCCCCCTTCGATGCCTGGGTGCCGTACATCAGCCAGTTCGGCATATACAAGATCGACGTCAACCAGGGCAATTACCTTTCGCAGGACATGGTCGACAAGTTGAAGGAGGGCCAAACCAAGGCGCAGGTACGCCTGGTTCTCGGCACGCCGCTCATTACCAGCGTGTTCCGGGACAACCGCTGGGACTACCTGTACGAGTACCGCGCGAATGGCAGGCTGCAAACGCGCCGGCAGTTCACGGTCTATTTCAAGGACGACGCGCTGTCCCGCTGGGAAGGCGACGAGATGCCAAAATCGGCGCAGGAACTGAATCGGACGGCGGCGACCCGCGCGTTGCCGGACGACCCATATGGTGACGACGCGGGATTCGTCGGCAAGGTCATCGACTGGTTCAACAAGCTCCGCGACCCGTCGGCGCAGCCGGTTCCCTGACCATGAATGCGGTAAGGCTCGCCATTGCCGGCGCCGGGGGCCGGATGGGACAGGCCCTGATCGAAGCGGCGCTCGCGTTGCCGGAGGTTGTCCTCGCCGCCGCGCTCGATGTCGACGGCAATCCGGCGACAGGCCGCGACGCCGGCGAACGTTTCGGTCGCGCCACCGGAGTCATCGTCAGCAATGACGTCCCGTCGGCGCTTCGCGGCGCAGATGTCCTGATCGATTTCACGCGACCCGAGGGCACGCTTGCGCACCTGGCGGCTTGCGCGACGGCAGGCGTGGGGGCGGTGGTCGGCACGACCGGATTGAACGAAGCGCAGAGGGCCGAACTGGCCGCGCGCGCGAAGTCGGTGCCGATCGTCTACGCGGCGAACATGAGCGTGGGCGTGGTCGTCCTGCTGTCGCTGGTCGAAGCGGCGGCGGCCAGGCTGGGTGCGGGCTACGACGTTGAAATCGTCGAAATGCACCACAGGCACAAGGTCGACGCGCCGTCGGGCACCGCGCTGCAATTGGGCGATGCCGCCGCGACCGGAATGGGTCGCAAGCTCGCGGACTGCGCGGTGTACGCGCGGGAAGGCCACACGGGCGAGCGTGTTCCCGGCGCGATCGGATTCGCGTCGCTCCGGGGCGGCGATGTCGTGGGCGAGCACACGGTGGTCTTCGCGGGCGCAGGCGAACGCGTCGAGCTGTCCCACCGCGCGACGTCGCGCCAGAATTTTGCGATCGGTGCGCTGCGCGCCGCCGTGTTTGTCGCCGGGAAACGCGCCGCGCGACAATCCGGCCTCTACGACATGCAGGACGTGCTCGGTCTTCGTTAGTGGCCTCGGACCATCCCTTTGATCTGTCCGGCCGCCTCGCGGTCGTCACCGGCGGCGGCTCGGGGCTGGGTTTTGCGATTGCCCGCGGTCTCGCGCACGCGGGCGCGCGGGTCGTCATCAACGGCCGCAATCGCGCCAAGCTCGACGCGGCCGCCGTGGAACTGGTCGCGGCCGGTCATGCGGTCAGCACCAATGCCTTCGATGTGTCGGACGAGGCGGCGGTGATTGGCGGCATCGCCGAAATCGAACGTACGCAGGGCCCCGTGGACATCCTCGTCAACAATGCGGCGGTCAACAACCGCAAGCCTTTCGACGAATACACGCTTGCCGAGTGGCGGGCGCTGCAGGATGCCAATTTCGACGGCCCGTTTCTCGTCTCACGTGCGGTGGTGCCGGGGATGAAGGCGCGAAGGCGTGGCAAGATCATCAACATCTGTTCGCTGGCGTCCGACATCGGGCGGCCGAACATCGTCGCCTATGCCGCGAGCAAGGGCGGACTCAAGATGATGACGCGCGCGCTCGCGGTCGAACTGGCGCCGCACAACGTGCAGGTCAACGGCATCGCGCCGGGATTCTTCAAGACCGAAATGAACACGGCGCTGATCAACAATGCCGAGTTTTCCGCCTGGGTGGCCAAGCGCACGCCGGCCGGGCGTTGGGGCGATCCGCAGGAAATCGCCGGGGCGGCCGTGTTCCTGGCGTCCCCGGCCGCGAATTACGTCACCGGGCACCTGCTCTACGTGGACGGGGGATTCAGCGCCGCGTATTGAGCCATTCAGGTGGCCCAACTCCGCCATTGAGGGGGAGGGTTGTTCGGGGTATAATTCGACGGATACAGCGGGGAAGGCGATGCCTTCCCCGTTTGCACGTCCATCGCTCGTCCGGGGTTGACTTAAGGAAACTCGAATTTCGATCGCACGCCCAATGAACACCCCTGACGCCACCGACGCCGCAACCACAGTCGCGAACACCGCGCTGTTTCCACCGACTACGCCCTCATTGCTGGCGCTGGCCGACGGCACGGTGTTCCACGGACGCGCGATCGGGGCACTGGGCAGCACGACCGGCGAAGTAGTCTTCAACACCGCGATGACGGGCTACCAGGAGATCCTGACCGATCCGTCGTACGCAGGACAGGTGGTCACGCTGACCTACCCTCACATCGGCAACGTCGGGGTCAATGCCGAGGACGTCGAATCCAGACGCATCTTTGCCGCAGGACTCGTGATCCGCGACCTGCCGCGGGTCGCGTCGAACTGGCGCGCGACGGCGAATCTCCCCGACTACCTGCGCGAGAACAACCTGATCGGCATCGCCGACATCGACACGCGCCGTCTGACCCGTATCCTGCGCGAAAAAGGCGCGCAGAACGGCTGCATTGTTGCGTCGGCGACAATTGGCGACGCAGAGATTGGTCAAGCCATCGCCAAGGCAAAGGCTGCACCTTCCATGGCGGGACTGGATCTCGCGAAGGTGGTGTCGTGCACGCAGCGCTACGACTGGAGCGAGGGTGCGTGGTTGCCGGGCGGAGGGTTCAATGCGGCAGCCGCCACGAAATTCCACGTCGTCGCCTACGACTACGGCGTCAAGTTCAACATCCTGCGCATCCTTGCCGAATTGGGTTGCAAGCTGACGGTCGTGCCGGCGCAGACGGAGGCGCGCGACGTTTTCGCGCTGGGGCCGGATGGCGTGTTCCTGTCGAACGGGCCCGGCGATCCGGCGCCCTGCGATTATGCTGTCGCTGCCATTCGCGAAATCGTCGACAGCGGAATGCCTACGTTTGGCATCTGCCTCGGCCACCAGTTGCTGGGACTCGCCTCCGGTGCGCGCACGGTCAAGATGAAATTCGGCCACCACGGCGCGAACCACCCCGTGCTCGACAAGGACACCGGTCAGGTGTTGATCACGAGCCAGAATCACGGCTTTGCGGTCGACGCGGCGACGCTGCCCGCGAATGTCCGCGTCACGCATGTGTCGCTGTTCGACGGCAGTTTGCAGGGAATCGCGCGCACCGACCGTCCTGCGTTCGGTTTCCAGGGCCATCCGGAGGCAAGCCCGGGACCGCATGATCTCCGATATTTGTTCGATCGTTTCGTGCAGATGATGGCGAAGAAATAGCCATGCCCAAACGCACCGACATCGAATCGATCCTCATCATCGGCGCCGGCCCGATCATCATCGGACAGGCGTGCGAATTCGACTATTCGGGCGCGCAGGCATGCAGGGCGCTGCGCGAGGAGGGCTATCGCGTCATCCTCGTCAACAGCAATCCGGCGACGATCATGACCGACCCGGAGATGGCCGACGTCACGTACATCGAGCCCATCACCTGGCCGATGGTCGCGAAGATCATCGAACGCGAACGCCCGGACGCGCTGCTGCCGACGATGGGCGGGCAGACGGCGCTGAACTGCGCGCTGGACCTGGCGCGCGAGGGCATCCTGAACAAGTTCGACGTCGAATTGATCGGCGCGACGAAGAAGGCAATCGACAAGGCCGAGGATCGCGAGAAATTCAAGGCTGCCATGACGCGAATCGGCCTTGGGTCCGCGCGTTCCGGCATCGCCCACAACATTGAACAGGCGCTGGAAGTGCAGGCCGACATCGGCTTCCCCGCCGTGCTTCGGCCCTCGTTCACGCTGGGTGGAACCGGCGGCGGCATCGCCTACAACAAGGACGAGTTCATCGAGATGTGCAAGCGCGGGCTCGACCTCTCGCCCACGCACGAGCTGCTGATCGAGGAATCGCTGCTGGGCTGGAAAGAATTCGAGATGGAGGTGGTCCGCGACAAGAAGGACAACTGCATCATCGTCTGCTCGATCGAGAACCTCGACCCGATGGGCGTGCATACCGGGGACTCGATCACCGTCGCGCCGGCGCAGACACTGACGGACAAGGAATACCAGATCATGCGCGACGCGTCGATCGCGGTGCTGCGCGAGGTCGGCGTGGATACCGGCGGCTCGAATGTCCAGTTCGCGATCAATCCCGCCGATGGCCGGATGATCGTGATCGAGATGAACCCGCGCGTATCGCGTTCGTCGGCGCTGGCGTCCAAGGCAACCGGCTTTCCGATCGCCAAGGTCGCCGCGAAGCTCGCCGTTGGCTATACGCTCGACGAACTGCGCAACGACATCACCGGTGGACAGACCCCGGCGTCGTTCGAGCCGACGATCGACTACGTGGTCACCAAGGTGCCGCGGTTCGCCTTCGAGAAATTCAAGCAGGCCGATGACCGGCTGACGACGCAGATGAAATCGGTGGGCGAGGTGATGGCCATCGGCCGCACGTTCCAGGAGTCGCTGCAGAAGGCGCTGCGCGGACTCGAGGTCGGTGTGGACGGCTTCAACCTCAAGACCGTGGACCCGGAGAAGATTTCGGATGAACTTGCGTATCCGCGCGCCGAACGGCTGTGGTACGTGGCCGATGCGTTTGGTGTGGGCATGTCGCTCGAGGAAGTTCATGCGCACACGAAAATCGACCCGTGGTTCCTGGCGCAGATCAAGGAAATCGTCGACCTCGAACTGAAGCTCGACAAGCGCACGCTCGACTCGCTGACCCCGGGCGAGTTGCGCGAATTGAAGCGCAAGGGTTTTTCCGACCGCCGCCTCGCTTACCTGTTCAAGCTCACGGAAACCGACGTGCGCGAGCGACGGCATGCGCAGGGCATACGGCCGGTCTACAAGCGCGTGGACACCTGCGCCGCGGAATTCGCGACCAGGACGGCGTACATGTATTCGACCTACGAGGACGAATGCGAGGCGGAGCCCAGCGACCGCAAAAAAATAATTGTCCTGGGCGGCGGGCCGAACCGCATCGGGCAGGGCATCGAATTCGACTATTGCTGCGTGCACGCAGCAATCGCCCTGCGTGAAGACGGCTTCGAGACCATCATGGTCAATTGCAATCCGGAAACCGTCTCCACCGACTATGACACGTCGGACCGGCTGTACTTCGAACCGGTGACGCTCGAGGACGTGCTCGAGATCGTCCACGTGGAAAAACCGTGGGGCGTGATTGTCCAGTATGGGGGCCAGACGCCGCTCAAGCTCGCGCGCGACCTCGAAAAATTCGGCGTCCCGATCATCGGCACCACGCCGGACATGATCGACATGGCCGAGGACCGCGAGCGATTCCAGCAGATGCTGCATCGATTGAAACTCAAGCAGCCGCCGAACCGCACCGCGCGCACCGAGGAAGCCGCGATGGCCGCCGCCGCCGAAATCGGCTATCCGCTGGTTGTACGGCCGTCGTATGTGCTCGGCGGGCGCGCGATGGAAATCGTGCACGAGCAGCGGGACCTCGAGCGCTACATGCGCGAGGCGGTCAGCGTGTCCAACGATTCGCCGGTCCTGCTTGACCGCTTTTTGAACGACGCGACCGAAGTCGACGTCGACGCCATCTGCGACGGCACGGACGTGCTCATCGGCGGCATCATGGAACACATCGAGCAGGCGGGAGTGCATTCCGGCGATTCGGCGTGCTCGCTGCCGCCGCACTCGCTGTCGGCCGAAGTCCAGGAAGAATTGCGCGTGCAGACGGTGGCGATGGCCCGCGGCCTTAACGTCGTCGGCCTCATGAACGTCCAGTTCGCGATTCAGTACGACGAACAGGACCGCGCCGTGGTGTACGTGCTCGAAGTGAATCCGCGCGCATCGCGCACCGTTCCCTATGTGTCGAAGGCGACCGGCCGGCCGCTGGCCAAGATTGCGGCGCGCTGCATGGTCGGACAGACGCTGCAACAGCAGGGCGAGGCCGGTGAAATCGTGCCGCCCTATTTCTCGGTGAAGGAAGCCGTCTTTCCGTTCATCAAGTTTCCCGGCGTCGACACGATCCTCGGACCGGAGATGAAGTCCACAGGCGAGGTGATGGGCGTGGGCGAGTCGTTCGGCGAGGCCTTCGTGAAGAGCCAGCTCGCCGCGGGCGTCAGGCTGCCGGACGGCGGGCGCGCATTCATCAGCGTCAAGAACGCCGACAAGGCCAAGGTCGTCGAGATCGCGAAGATGCTCGCGGAACTTGGCTTCCAGCTGGTCGCGACCAGAGGGACCGCCACCGCGTTGTCGGTGGCGGGCGTGGCAGTGGCGGTCGTGAACAAGGTGGCCGAGGGGCGGCCGCATATCGTCGACATGCTGAAAAACGACGAGATCGCGCTGGTCGTCAACACGGTGGAGGAAAAGCGCGCCGCGATCCAGGACAGCTACCAGATCCGCCGCGCCGCGCTGGTCGACCAGATACCGACGTATACGACGCTTGCCGGCGCGCGCGCCGCGGCGATCGGCATGCGGGAGATGCGCGACCTTGTGCCCTATTCGATCCAGCAGTTGCATGAGCGGCTGGAATGACATTTTTGAATTGAGTTGAACATGGCAAAAGTCCCCATGACCGTCGAAGGCGCCGAGCGCCTCAAGGTCGAGTTGCACCGGCTGAAGACGATCGATCGGCCCGCGGTCATCCTGGCGATCGCGGAAGCGCGCTCGCACGGCGATCTCTCGGAAAACGCCGACTACGATGCCGCGAAGGAGAGGCAGGGTTTCATCGAGGGCCGCATCGCGGAAGTCGATTCGAAGCTCGCCAATGCGCAAGTGATCGACCCGGCGTCTCTCGACGCCGATGGCCGCGTCGTGTTCGGCGCAACCGTGGACCTGGAAGATGCCACGAGCGGGGACACGGTCACCTACCAGATCGTCGGCGACGATGAGGCCGACATCAAGCACGGCAAAATTTCCGTGAGTTCACCCATTGCGCGTGCGCTGATCGGCAAGAGCGAAGGCGAAACCGCCGAGGTGCAGGCGCCCGGCGGGGTGCGCAGTTACGACGTCCTGGCGGTTCGCTACGGCTAGGTCGAACTCGCCGGCGCGCGCGCGTTGACCAACACGATGCCCGCGCCGACAAGCGCGGCCGCGGCCAGGAATGTCGGCGTGATGCGGTCGCCCAGAACCAAGTGTCCGAATGCGACGCCGAACAGCGGCGCCAAAAATGAGAAGACTGCCAGCCGGCCGGCCAGGTAGCGCGTCAGCAGCCAGAACCACGTGAGGTAACTCGCAAACGCGACGACGACGGACTGGAACACGAGGCTCGCGATGGTCACTGGCGTAAGTGCGACGATCCCGGATTCACCCAATGCGAATGACACCAGCGGCAGCAGCGCCGCCGACACCGCAAGTTGATAGAACAGGACCCGCGTGGCCGCGATGCGGGCGAGTCTTGTTGCGCGAATCCATACGGTCGTCGCGGCCCAGCCGAGGGCCGCGAGGACACCAAAGGTATCTCCCAGCAAGGTTGCACCATTCGCGCTGAAGCCGTCGGCGAATGCCGCGACGATGCCAAAAAACGCAAGTACTACGCCCGTCCATTGCACGGCGCGCAACTGTTCGCCGGGAACGAACCACGTCAGCCCCAGCGCGGTCAGAACGGGCGCGAGGTAAATGAAGACAACCATCCGCGCCGCGGTCGTGTAGGCAAGTCCTGCGTAGATCAACGCGAATTCGCCGGCGAACAGCAGGCCCGCAACGAAGCCGGGCGCGAGCGTTCCGTCGCGTTGCCAGAGCACAATCCGGTGCCAGCGCGCCCAGGCGACCACGAGTACGCAGGCAATGCCGGACCGGATGGCGCCCTGCATCACCAACGACATGCCGGGTGCGGCGAGCTTGATGGCGACCTGCTGGAAACCCCAAAGTGCGGACAACACGAGCATCAATGCCACGGCAGTCGTGTCGAGCGGCCGCCGTGTGTCCATCAAGCGCAGATAATGCTCAAGGCCGACGATGCGGGCAGACGCCCGGGTTCAAGCTTTGCGTCGGCGCCGCGTGGTGCCGCTGGCCGGTTTAGGGCTGCCAGCGGGTGGTTTTTTGGCCCATGCCTCGCGCGGATTGGGCTTGGCGCCGAACGATCGGGGCTTGGTCTTCGGCGTGAACGTGGATTTGCGCCTGGCCTCGGGCGCATCGACCGTATCGCGCGTCCGGCGGACAGGCAATGGCGCGCCTTCCGGAAGGGCATTGAAGCGCGCGGCCCCGCGCGTTCCTTTGCCGACGGGCGTCATATCCGTTTGCGCGCCGCGGCGTCGTTCGCGTATCGGGTCGATCGGCGTGCGCGGTCCGGTCTTGATGGCCTTGGGACGCTTTGCCCCTGGCTTGCCTGCGGGCTTTGATTCGCGTTTGGGCGCTGCGGGCTTCTTTTTTTCCGGATTCGGTCGCCACACCACGAGCACCTTGCCCACGTGCTGGACCGCGGCGCATTCCACGTCGGCGCAAATCTTCGCGAGCAACGCTTCGCGGTCATCCCGAACGTCGCTGAAAACGCGGATCTTGACCAGTTCGTGTTTGACGAGCGCCAGATCGATTTCGTGCATGACCGCGGGCGTCAAGCCATGGTGCCCGATGGTGACGACCGGTTGCAGATGGTGCGCCTTGGCGCGAAGTGCGCGGCAGTCCGCAGGTGTCAGGGGGCTCATTCAGCTAGTTTATAGGAACCGCCTCGGAGGCTCCCGGCGAAACGCGACGGCGGGGAGGATCCCCGTTCTCGTCACGCTCGCGCAGCATGGAGGCGGCGACGAGTTCCGCGATGTCGCGGACGGCAATCTCGTCCGCCTTGGGCAGCGCCGACACACCGTCGGACATCATCACCACGCAATACAGGCAGTTGGTCGCGATCACCTTCGGGACTCGTGGCGGCGCCTGTTCGATCCGGGCCACGTTGATCCTTTTACCAATCTTCTCGTCGATCCACGTCCGCGCCTCGCCAGCGCCGCAACATATCGCTTTCTCGCGTGCGAGTCCGAACTCCAGCGATGCATCGCGGGTGACCCTGCTGCCAATCGCTCGCGGCGCCTCGTTTTCGCCATTGCGCCGGCCGAGATAACAGGGTTCACGTTAAATCACACGCGCGACGGCGGCGTCGAGCCAAGATGACAGTTGCACTGCTTGCCAACCCGCGATGCTCGATCAAATCAAGGAGGGCTCCCACATCAGATCTGTTTCGGAAAGAGTCGATGCGGCACTGATTTTCACACGGGTTGAAGCGTCGCCGTGACAGCGTCGTCTGCGCACCTGACCGGCCGACGAGACCCTTCGCCCCGGAACGATAGGTGTGATTGACCTAGATCAAATCCCGCGCGCGGCCGGCTGCTAGCATGCATGCAAGTCGATCACGACGCGCCAACTGCGCATTCGCCATTGTTAGCTCAGCATTCTATGTGCCACGATCTTCCGGAGTTCGCTTTGCGCTTGCAGCCGGTGAACCGACCGCACTATCGAACACCAACCGGTCGGCGGCGCGACGATATGTTAGGCTTTGCCGTCGTCCTCAAATTGTCAAATAGGCGAGAGGCCAAGCGCGCACGCCGCGTGACCGAAGCGGCGGCGCAGCGCGACCGCGCCACGAGCATGTTGCAAGCCGAGCGGATCGAGGTCGCATCGCGGCTGCGTCTGGGGGTCGCCGATCTTGACCAGAGCTCCAAGTCCGCGCGCTTTT
>JAYTIR010000265.1:0-11406 GCA_043731765.1 Burkholderiales bacterium | reverse complement strand
CCTGCGTGCAGGACATACCGCTTGGCCATAAGGTTGCGCTGAAGGACATGGCCGTCGGCGACACGGTGATCAAATACGGCGTCGATATCGGCAAGGTGGTCGCGCCGATCGCGCGCGGGCAGCACGCCCATGTTCACAACATCAAGACCAAGCGTTGGTAGGAACCTACGAGATGCAGACCATGCAAACGAATTTCCTGGGTTATCGCCGCGAAAACGGCCGCGTGGGCGTGCGCAACCACGTGATCATCCTGCCCGTGGACGACCTGTCCAACGCGGCGTGTGAAGCGGTCGCCCATAACATCAAGGGTGCGCTGGCCATTCCGCATCCGTACGGACGGTTGCAGTTCGGCGCTGATCTCGACCTGCACTTCCGCACGCTGATCGGCACCGGAGCGAACCCGAATGTCGCCGCGGTGGTCGTGATCGGCATCGAAGAGCAGTGGACTCGGAGGGTCGTCGACGGCATCAAGGCCACAGGAAAGCCTGTCGCCGGATTCGGCATCGAGCTGCATGGCGATCACGACACGATCATGCGGGCGTCGAAGGCGGCCCGGGAATACGTGCAGTGGGCGAGCGAACAACAACGCGTCGAATGCGACCTCAAGGAGCTCTGGGTGTCGACCAAATGTGGTGAGTCGGACACGACGTCCGGCTGCGGCGCCAATCCCACCGTCGGCGATGCCTTCGACAAGCTGTATGCCGCGGGCTGCACCCTGGTCTTCGGCGAGACGACGGAATTGACCGGCGGCGAAGGAATCGTCGCGGCGCGCTGCCGGGACGACCGCGTGCGCGCGGATTTCATGCGTGTTTTCGATCGCTACCAGGAGGTGATCAATCGCCACAAGACCAGCGACCTGTCCGACTCGCAGCCGACCAAAGGCAATATTGCCGGCGGCCTGACGACAATCGAGGAAAAGGCGCTGGGTAACATCCAGAAAATCGGCCGGAAATGCATCGTTGACGGTGTCCTCGACAAGGCGGAAATCCCCGCGGGACCCGGGTTGTGGTTCATGGACTCGTCATCGGCTGCTGCCGAAATGGTCACACTCTGCGCGGCGGCCGGATTCGTCGTCCATTTCTTCCCGACCGGGCAGGGCAACGTGATCGGCAACCCCATCCTTCCGGTCATCAAGATCTGCGCCAATCCGCGCACGGTGCGCACGATGAGCGAACACATCGACGTCGATACGTCGGGACTCCTCCAGCGCGAAATCACGATGGGGGAGGCGGGCAACAAGCTCATCGACATGATGTTCCGAACCGTGAATGGCCGCCTCACCGCGGCGGAGGCACTCGGCCACCGCGAGTTCGTCCTGACGCGCCTTTATGAGAGCGCCTGATCCACGGAGATGTCGATGACTGCCGCGACCACCGTCCGCGACGCGTTGGCGCTGCCCGATATCGCCGCGATCCGCGCGGCGCATGCGCGGATCTTGCCCTACATCCAGCGCACGCCCGTCCTCACCTGCGCAGCGTTGGACGAAATGGTCGGCGCGACCATTTTCTTCAAGTGTGAGAATTTCCAGAACGTCGGCGCATTCAAGGCGCGCGGCGCCTGCAATGCGGTGTTCACGCTGACTGAAGAAGCCGCGGCGCGAGGAGTGGTCACGCATTCCTCGGGCAACCACGGCGCGTCCCTTGCGTATGCCGCACAGCGAAGGGGCATCCCGGCGCATGTCGTGATGCCGGACAACGCGCCGAAGATCAAGATCGCGAACGTGCGCCAATTCGGCGCGCACGTCCATTTTTGCGCGCCAACGCTGGCAGCGCGCGAGCAAACGTGTGCGCAACTCGAAGCCACTACCGGCGCCACGCTCGTGCATCCCTACGACGACGCCGCCGTCATCGCCGGGCAGGGCACGGCCGCGCTTGAGTTACTGGAAGCGAAGCCCGATCTCGACGCGGTCATCACCCCTGTCGGGGGCGGCGGCCTGCTTTCCGGGACCGCGATTGCGGCGAAGGGCATTCGCCCCGGCATCGCGGTCATGGGTGCCGAACCTGCTGGTGCGGGCGATGCCGCGCGAAGTTTCGCCACGGGCATCCTCGAGGCCATGCCCCATCCGCATACCATCGCGGACGGATTGCGCGGCGCGCTGTCGGAACGCACGCTGCGTGCGCTGCGCACCCACGTCGCCGCGATCGGAATTTGCAGCGAAGGGGCCATCGTGACGGCCATGCGCATGACCTGGGAGCGCGTGAAGATCGTCATCGAGCCCTCGGCGGCGGTGCCTCTTGCATGCCTGCTCGAAGGGTCGTTGGCCGTCAAGGGCAAGCGCGTCGGGATCATCGTGAGCGGCGGCAACGTTGACCTCGACCACCTGCCATGGCAATAGAATGGGGTGCAGGCATGCGCCTCGCGATATGGGGAATCAAATCATGAACCAGCACATCGCCGCGTCCGGCTACCCGCGTTTTCATCTGGCGTTTCCCGTCACCGATCTGGCGCGCGCGCGGGATTTCTACGGCCGCTACCTGGGTTGTGCGGAAGGGCGCAGTTCAGACGCGTGGGTCGACTTCGATTTTTTCGGCCACCAGATCGTCGCGCACAAGGTGGCGTCGGCGCAGATGTCCGATGCCACCAGCCTGGTGGACGGCGATAACGTTCCGGTGCGGCATTTCGGCGTGGTCCTGTCGCTGCCGGCATGGGAAGCATTGGCGTCGAAATTCAAGGCGGCGGCGCAGGAATTCGTCATCGAGCCGCACGTCCGTTTTCGCGGCGAGCCGGGCGAGCAGGCGACGATGTTCTTCCTTGACCCTTTCGGCAATGCGCTCGAATTCAAGGCGTTCGCCGATCCCGATCGCCTCTTCGCAAAGTAGGCATTCGGCAACCGCGCACGGTCAACGATAAACGCCGTGCCGACATTCGCGTTGCAGCAGCTGACCGACATCGCGCAGCGCGCGCTTGCGCATGCCGGTGCCCGTGACGAGGTGGCAGCGGTGACGGCACGTGCGCTCGTTGCCGCCGAGGCGCAGGGGCTCTCGTCGCATGGCATGTCACGGGTGCCGCAATACGCGCTTCACTTGCGCAACGGCCGCGCCGATGGCAAGGCGGTATCCGAAATCATCCGAAGCAAGGGTGCGACGATTCTGGTCGACGCGAAGTCGGGTCTCGCGTTTCCGGCGTGCGCACTGGCGGTGGCGGAAGCCGTGCGGCGCGCGAAAGAGCATGGCGTCGCGTTCGCAGGAGTCACCAACAGCCACCATTTCGGAATCGCCGCCCATCACCTGTTGCCAGTCGCTGAGGCGGGAATGGTGGGCATGGCGTTCGGCAATTCGCCCGCGGCAATGTCCGCCGCGGGCGGCCGGCGGCCATTGTTCGGCACCAATCCCATTGCAGCCGTGTTTCCGCGGCGCGCCACCTCGTCATTGACCATTGACCTTTCACTTTCGGAAGTCGCGCGCGGCAAGGTGATGGTTGCGGCGCGGAAGGGCGAGCCGATTCCGCTGGGTTGGGCGCTCGATCGCGACGGCTTGCCCACGACGGACGCGAACGCCGCGCTTACCGGTTCGATGCTGCCGATGGGTGGCAGCAAGGGAGCGATGCTGGCGCTGGTCGTCGAGCTCCTCGCCTGCGCTCTCACCGGCGCGGCATTCGGATTCGAGGCCGATTCATTCTTTGTCGACGAAGGCAACCGGCCGCGGCTCGGGCAGGCGTTTCTCGTGATTGACCCGGACGCGCTGGCGGGACGCGCCACCTATCTCGAACGCGTCGAGACACTGGTTACGGCCATGACGGATGATCCGGGCGTTCGCCTGCCCGGACTTCGACGCGAGGCGCTTGCGGCAGCGGCGGCAAGGGACGGCGTCGAGATTCCGGACGCGTTGGCGCGTGAACTCGCGCGTCTCGCGTCCGCTTGAAGCGGGATCCGCCGGCCATTGCGCCGGCGTGTTTGCTTACCGCGCTACCGGAAGGAGCTCATTGCAACGCACTCATTGAAAGCCAAACTGGCCTTCACAGCCCTGCGTCACCCAGATTCCTCCGCTGTCGTAGCCCCAGGTCCGACCCTGCAAGCAGGCCGCGCGCGAGCGCTGCGTTACCAGCCATGCCTGGCCGATGGGTCGCGCCGTGGGGCAGAACGCCTGCTGGTAATCGCGGCTTTCGCAAATGATGTTGCCGACCGACGGCATGATGGGCGGAGGTGCGATGTACGCGGGCGCACCGTAACCCTGCACGCCGAAGTCGGCCGCGCAGCCCTGCGTGACCCAGATATCGTTGTTTTGGTAGCCCCACGTTTGCCCCTGGATGCAGGGCGCACTGGAGCGCTGCTCGATCACCCAGGCGCCGGTGATCTGCTGCCCGGTGGGACAGTATTGCTGCTGATAATTGCGGCTCTCGCACGTCACCCGATTGGCACCGGGTCGGCCCTGCGCAACGACAGCCGGCGGGCCGCCAGTACTCTGGAAGGCAAAGTCGGCCTCGCACCCTTGATTCACCCAGATGCCGTTGCTTTGATAGCCCCAAGTCTGCCCTTCGATACACGGCGATTTCGAGCGCTGGACCACCATCCATGCGCGCGCGATGGGCACGCCGGTCGGACAGAATTCCTGCTGGTAGTTGCGGCTGTCACAGGTGATTTGCTGGGACCACGCGACGGCCGGTGCGCACAGCGACGCAACGAGAGAAAGCCCAACGGCTGGCCAAAGCATCTTCATGGGGAACCTCCAAAGGGGGCGCAGTGTGACAATTCTATCCGGATTTGGTCGAGCTTTTGAGGGGCGGCCGTTGCGTGCCCGCTGCGGCTATCGACTCGCGCAATGCATTGAAGAGCCCCGGCGCGGCGGCGATCACTTCATTGCTGCGCAGGAAATCGGTGCCGCCTGCAAAATCGCCGACGCGCCCGCCCGCTTCAGTCACCAGCAGTGCGCCGGCGGCCACGTCCCAGGACTTGAGGCTCATCACCCAGAAGCCGTCGAGGCGCCCGGCGGCCAGATGCGCCAGGTCCAACGCGCATGAGCCGGCGCGGCGCAATCCGCCACACCTCGCGACCAGATGGTTGAACGTCGGCAGGTAGGCCGCGAGCTTCGGGTTCTCGCGCGCCGGAAACACGGTTCCTACCAGGGCATGCGCAAGTTCGGTGCACGTGGAGACCTTGAGCGGCGCGCCGTTGCGCTGCGCACCCTTGCCCTTGATCGCGGTAAAGCATTCGTCGTGCACCGGGTCATACACGACGGCATGGGTGATGTCCGTTCCGTGAACCAGGGCAATGGACACCGCGTAGTAAGGGAAGCCGTGGATGAAATTGACGGTGCCGTCAATCGGGTCGACGATCCATTTGTAGCCGGCGCCGTCGCGGGCGCCCGCGATATGGCCGGATTCCTCGCCCAGAATCGCGTGGCCGGGGAAGGCCGCGCGGATGGTCGCGACAATGGCGTCTTCGGCCTCGACGTCGGCGGTGGACACGATCTCGCCGTGATCCTTGGAAAATGTCGGCAGCCGCTTGAGGTCGCGTGCCGCATCGATGACGACGCTCGCCGCGCTGCGTGCCGCGCGCACCGCCACGGCAAGAACCGGATCTCCCGCTATAGTCAATGGACCCCCACGCTTGCGGCTGACGCCGCTACGCTGACCCCGGAGGCAGCCTGCAGTTCCGCGGCTTGGGACGGCCCTGCGGCGCTCATCGACATAGTAGGTACATGGTTGCTACTTTCATGGCGCCCATTCTATTCCTCGTCCGCGCTGCGGAGGAGTTGCGGTGTGGCGGACGGTGGCACGTACCTGGCCATGAACCTGCGGTCGATCCGGTCCTTCCAGCGCCATACCCAATCGCCCTCGAATACCAGCGGCCCACGTGACGCGATGGCATGCCTTCCGCCGGTCGCGATCAGCGAAAGCGCGTGCCGCTGCGGCACGTAGGTTGCAAGCGATTCGCGGCGCAGCGTATGACGCAGGTTGGCGGCCAGCGGAGGACCCTGACGTACCGCGAACACGCTGGATTTCGGGCGCGGATGCGCGATTTGCATGGCGCAATCGCCGGCCGCGAATACGAACGGATGCGATTTCGAGCGAAGCGCGTTGTCGATCTGGACGAAGCCGCGCGGATCACACGCCAACCCCGACGCCGCGAGCCACGGCGGCGATCCTGCCGAGGTTGCCCAGACGATGCGGTCGACCGCGATTCGCCGGTGGTGCGTGGTAATGACCGTTCCGGGCTCGACGGCGATCGCTCCGCTGCTGAGGTGCAGGACCACGCCGCGGGCGACCAGGAGTTGGCCAAGTCGCGCGCGCGCCGCGGGCGCATGTTCCGGCAGCAGTTGCGGTTGATCGGTGATGAGCGCAAAGCGCGGTGCGGCGCCACCAAGCTCGCTGTGAAGTCGATGTTGCATCGACAGCAGGAGTTCGACACCGCCTGCGCCGCCACCGACGACGGCAATCGTGCTCACCTTGCCTTCGGCAGCACCTGCCTGCAGCGCTTCCCATGCCGCCAGGAATGCCGCGGCCGGCCGGACCGTGATCGCGTGTTCGCGGGCACCCGGCACCTGTGTCGTATCGGGCGTCGATCCGACGTCAAGGGAGAGGAGGTCGAACGGCTCCGTGTCGCCATCCGTCAGCGCCAGCGTCTTGGCGTAGAGATTGAGTTCGACGACGGAATCGCGGACGAAGCGCGCACCGGCCCATTGCGCCAGTTGCGCCAGGTCGATGTGCGCTTCCGCCATGCTGTAGTGGCCCGCGACGAGGCCAGGGAGCATTCCGGAGTAAGTGGCCAGAGGCGTCGGCGAGATCAGCGTCACGTCGAGCTCGGGCTCAGGTTGCAACGCAAACCGGCGCAGCACTTCAACGTGGCTGTGGCCGCCGCCAACGAGCATGAGGCGCGACGGACGCGTCCTCATGCGACGGCCACGCCCACCATCATTCCGCCATCCTCATGCTCCAGATTGTGGCAGTGGAACATGTATGTCTGCGGCCCGGGAAACGGATGGGTGAAATCGATTGCGATGCGCACCGATTCCCCCGGCCAGACCAGCACCGTATCCTTGCGGCCCAAGTCGGTGGCAAGGCGTCCCTGCGTGTCGACCGCAAGCGCGGCGACTGCATCGGGGCTGGTTTCGCGGAAGAGCACCTCGAAGTTGAAGCCGTGCAAGTGCATCGCATGCGGCATGCTCGTGTGGTAGTTGCGGATGAGCCACGTTTCCACCGTGCCGCGCGCGACCTCGATCGGGGAGACACCCATTTCGAATACGCGGTCGTTGATCCGCCAGCGGCCCTTGGCAAGGCCTAAGCGGAACGGTCGTTCGCTGGCGCCGGCCGTGTCGATTGCGGCCGGCGTGGACAGATGATCGGGAATTCGGCGGTCGTAGGTCACGCGCGAGCGTACATGCAGCTCGAGCAGCGCGCGGGGTGCGCCTTCGGGCCAGGTTCCGGCATGCTGGTGCGTCCCGGCGGTGGGACCGGCGGGCATCGGGTGCCCCATCGCGGCGTGATCGACGGGAGCGGTCATCGCGCCCTCCGCGTGCATCGGATCGAAGGCCAGCGTTTCCAGCCTTATGGTGTCACCGACGGCTGCATGGCGCAAATCCACGAGCACGTCGATGCGTTCCGCGGTAGCAATGTAGGCCTGCTTGCAGTCGACCGGCGCCTTAAGCAACCCGCCGTCGTTGCCGATCAGCGTGAAGGGTAGCGGCTTGCCGGTCGCCGTACGGAACGCGAGCGCAAACGTCCGGGCATTTGCCGCGTTGAGTATCCGGAACCGGTAAAGGCGCGTCGCGACATCGAAATACGGACAGTGCGTACCGTTGACAAAGAGTTCGTCGCCGAGAAAGCCATGCATCAGGTCTTCCGGCGTGGGGGCGTAGTCGGCACCGGCCCGCCGGTCCTGCAGCACCAGCGGGACCTCGGTGGTGCCGGGTGTCAGGTCGAGCGCCGCACGCAACGCGCGTTCGTCGTCGTCCTCGATCAGGATGAGGCCATACAGGCCACGATAGGTCTGGGCCGCGGTCAGGCCGTGCGGATGCGGGTGATACCAGTACATTCCGCCGCGGTTGCTGACCGGGAAATCGTACTCATAGCGTCCGCCGGGGGGAACCAGTATCGAACCGTTGCCGTCGTTGCGCGTATCGACCGCAAGTCCGTGCCAGTGGACGATCGTCGGCTCCGCAAGTGTATTGACCAACGTGAGGCGCGCCTGCTCACCACGTTGCAGCACCAGTGTCGGATTCGAGTAGCGCCGTCCGCGGTGGCGCGCCGCGAAGCCTTGCGATCCAGGAGTGAGCGCCGAGGGCACGCCTTCGGTCACGCCCGCAGTGAGCGTCAACGATTCGCCGCGCGGCGCCAGTCGACCGAGATAGCCGGATTCTCCCGGGATAAAGAGACGTCGCGCACGCCGGTCGCCGGTGCGGCAAAACGAATCGGGGATGTCGCGCGGCGCAAGGGCATCGGGACGGACAGAACGCGTGGTGGCGGCCAGGCCAAGCGCAGCCAGTCCCTGCAACAGGCGGCGGCGGGAAAGTTGTGCAGGCAATGCGGGCGATCGTCGAAGGAAGACGACGACAGCTTAACGGCTCCCTGTGATGCGGTCGAGGCGAAATTGGATCCCGATCCAGGCACCAAACGGCGCGCCCGGCGAGCGAAACGGCTCGGGACCGGCGAGGCTGGCATCAAAAGTGTTGCCGGGACCGCGAAAATAGTTGGCGCCCAGGATGCCGAAATTCTGATAGGTCCGATTGAACAGGTTGTCGATGCGGGCGAACAACTGCCATTCGGGCGTGATGTTCCAGCGCGCATCCACCGCGAGGATCGCGTAGCCGGGAACCTTGCCCGCGGGATCGGCGTTGTTCTCATTTCCGCGCGCGTATTGTGAATCGAAGGCCGCCAGCGTCGTGCCCAATGCAAACGGACCGTGCGCCCAGTCGGCGCGCAGGCGAAAGGCGTTGCGCGGCAAAACGGGCAGCCGGTTTCCGGGCTGCACGTAGATCAGGCCGTCGGCATCCGCCGTCGAGTTGTTCGGGCTGCTCTCCGCGAATCCGGTCTGGAACGTGGCATCGAGAAAACTGTAGCGGGCGACCAGCCGGACCTCACCCAGGGTCGTGCCACCCGTGAGTTCTACGCCTTGCCGTCGCGTGTTGCCCACGTTCTGGAAGTAGCCGGCGTTTACCGCACTGCTTCCGGCACTGATGAACTGGATGTCGTCGGCCAGATCGGTGCGATAGATGGCGGCGCTGTAGAAGCTGGTGGCACCGATGCGCCCGCGCGCGCCGAGCTCGAAGGTGGTCGCGACGACCTGCTTCAACGGCGGATCGGCGACGAAGATGTTGGGTAGCGTGCAGGGAGCCGCTGGATCCGCGCAGGTGAGTTCGACCGCGGTCGGAACGCGCGCTCCCTGGTTCACTCCGCCAAAGATGTTGAGTCGCGGGCTTGGCGTCCAGGTCAGGCCGACGGCGGGATTGAAACGCCGGAATGTGTTGACCCCGTTGATGGCAGGCGTCGCGCCGGTCAGGTCCTGCGTCTCGATGCGCGCCGTGTTGTAACGGCCGGAGAGCGCAAGACTCCACTGCGGTGCGATGGTCACGGTGTCCGCGACATAGATCCCAATGGACCGGTTGCGGGTCTCGACGTTGGTCTCGAGTTCGTAGTCCCCGATGCCGATGGTGTCGCGGTCCGCGACAAAGGTGGCCGGCTGTTCGCTTTGCATGAAGCTGGTATTCCCGGAGTCATAAGCAACGCCTGCGACGAATTGATGGGTCGTGGCCGCCAGCGTGCGCTGCGCTGTCAGCTGCAGGGACGCGCCCCAGGCGCGCGTGTTCGCGCTGGTGAGGATGTTGAACGCCTCGTAGGGCTGATCCGGCGGCGCATATTCGCCGTTGACATTGCTGTTGACGCCACTGGTGTTGAGCCGCCGGTAGTACGCGTTGGCGGCGAGCTGCGTGTCCGGGGCAAATGCGTGCTGCCAGTTGGCGCTGACGAAATCGAGGCGATTGTCGGTTGTATCGGGCCAGGTGTAGGGCTGTTTCGGGTTGTCCAGCATCGACACCGGCAGCGCCTGCGTGCCTTCGAGGTAATTGTCGGCGAGCGTGAACGCAACGTTGAAGTCGTCGTGCGCGGCATGCGCATCCCCACGCGCGTACATGCGGCGGATACGCGTGGCGGAATGGTCGCGCCAACCCTTGTCGTCGATGCCCTCGAAAGCGATGTATCCGGCAAGCGTCCCATTGTTGCCGCCGGCATCGGCAGAGAGCGATGTCCGCCCGAAGAATCCGGCAGAAATGTCCGCGCCGGCGCCGGCAAACCTGAAGCCATCCTTCATGTTGATGGTCAGCGCGCCACCCAGCGTGTTCAGCCCGAAAACCGGGTTGGAGCCCGGCAGCAGCTGCATCGACGCAACCGCATTCTTCGGGATCAGGTCCCAGTTCACGATGTCGGCAAAAGCCTCGTTGATGCGCACGCCGTCCTGGAACACCGACAGGCCTTGCGCCGTGCCCAGCAACGACGACGCCGTGAAACCACGAAAACTCACGTCGGGCTGGAATGCGTTGCCCGTTGGCGAATTGAAGGAGACGCTGTTGGCGTTGAAGTTCAGGTAATCGGCGACTCCGCCGGTGCGCTGGCGCTCGATGTCGCGCGCACCGAAAAACTGCACGTTCGACGGCACCTGTTCGAGCGGCGTGCCAGGGCCCGGCAGCGGCGTCGTGCCGACTACTTCGATTTTGGGGAGGGAGACGGGTTCTTCGCCGGCCGCTGTGCCGGCGTGAACCAATGCGACGAGTACCGCGAAGACCTGGGCCGGCGATGGCCGCGGGAACCTCACCGAATCGCCACGCCCCAGGGCAATTCTCCCACCGGGATCTCGGCAATCTTCTTGTAAGTATCGGTATCGACAACCGCAACGGCGTTCGAGCGTCCGCACGCGACGTAAAGTTTTTTTCCGTCTGGTGTGAGCGCCATGTTCCACGGACGTTTGCCGACGGGAATTTCAGACACAATGGCATTGGTGGCCGTATCGATCACCTGGACCGATCCCTTTCCGCCCGAGGTCACGAACACCCGTTTGCCATCCGGATGCACCAGCACGCCATTGGAACGGCTTCCGGCCTTGATTCGGGCGACGACGTCGTGCGTGGTCGTGTCGAAAACATTGACCATGTCGGCGTTCTCCGCAGCGACATACGCGCGGCTGCTGTCGGGCAGGAAGCCGATACCGCGCGGACGATCCCCGACTTTCACCGACTTGATCACGGCATTCTTCGTCAAATCGACGATGTCCACGCTGTCCGCCTCCTCGGCGCTGACATAAAGCCACTTGCCGTCGGGACTGAAGACTGCGTGTTCCGGGTTCTTGCCTTTCATTGCGATCCTGCGGTCGATTTTCAAGGTCGTGGTGTCGACGATGATGACCTGGTCGTTCTCCTCAATGGCGGCCGACAGCCACTTGCCGTCCGGCGACAGATAGATGGCCTCCGGCGAATCGCCCAG
>JAYTIR010000264.1:0-10562 GCA_043731765.1 Burkholderiales bacterium | reverse complement strand
TGGTTGGCATCCGGCGGCGCGAAACCGGTCGTGGTGGCCGGGCACAGCCTGGGCGAATACACGGCGCTCGTCGCTGCGGGCGCGCTGGCGTTCCGGGATGCCGTGCCATTGGTGCGCTTTCGCGCGCAGGCGATGCAGGACGCGGTGCCGGCAGGCGTGGGCGCCATGGCGGCCATCATGGGAGGCGATGACGATGCTGTTGCCGCAGCGTGCGCAGAAGCGGCGCAAGGGCAGGTCGTCGAACCTGTGAATTTCAATGCGCCGGGTCAGATCGTCATTGCCGGACACAGGGAAGCCGTCGAGCGCGCCATAGCGCTTGCGAAGCAGAAGGGCGCCAAGCGCGGCGTGCTACTTCCCGTCTCCGCCCCGTTTCACAGTTCGCTGTTGAAGCCCGCGGCCGATAAACTCGCTGCAAGGCTCGCGCAGGTTGAATTCTTGGCGCCGACCATCCCCGTCATTCACAACGTGGACGTGGCCGAACACGCCGAACCCGACGCCATCCGCGCGGCGCTGGCGCAGCAGGCGGCGAACCCCGTGCGCTGGACCGCGACGGTGCGCCGGATGGCCGAGCTTGGGGTAACGCACGTCGTCGAATGCGGTCCCGGCAGGGTGCTCGCCGGAATGAACAAGCGCATCGCGGAGGGCATCGAATCGTTCGCGCTGATCGACAGCGACGCGATCAACGAAACGCTCGCTGTACTCAAGGACGCCTGAAGTACCGGGAGGAGACAAACCGATGGCACAAGGACAACTCGCCCCCCAAACCGCGCTGGTCACGGGGGCTACGCGCGGTCTCGGACGCGCGATCGCGCTCCAGCTTGCCGCGGATGGCGCGACGGTCGTCGGCACGGCCACGACCGACGAAGGCGCCGCTAAGATCGCGGCATACCTCAAGGAAGCGGGCAACGCCGGCACGGGAATGACGCTCGATGTCACGGATTCCGCCGCGACGGAACGCGTGCTGGCCGACATCGAAGCCAAACATGGCGCGATCACCATCCTCGTCAACAACGCGGGCATCACACGCGACAATCTGCTGCTGCGCATGAAGGACGACGAGTGGGACACCATCATGGCGACGAACTTGAAGCCCGCCTACCGCCTGGCCAAGGCTGTTCTGCGCGGCATGATGAAGGCCCGCCACGGCCGCATCATCCAGATCGGTTCCGTGGTGGGATCCAGTGGCAACGCGGGACAGGTCAATTATTCCGCCGCGAAGGCCGCGCTGATCGGCTTCACCAAGTCGCTGGCGCAGGAAGTGGGCAGCCGCAACATCACCGTCAATTGCGTTTCGCCGGGATTCATCGACACCGACATGACCAGGAGCCTGACGGACGCGCAACGTGAGGGGCTGCTTGCCAGGATTCCGCTGGGCCGGCTTGGTGTGCCGGAGGACATTGCGCATGCCGTGGCGTTTCTTGCGAGTCCTGGCGCTGCCTATGTCACGGGCACGACGCTGCACGTGAACGGCGGGATGTATATGGTTTGAAGGGTGTCCGCGCCGCCGGATTTTCGGAGACGGGGGTCGAGGTTGCCATAGAGCCGATCTGGTAGAATCCATCGGTTTGCTATCCAGGGGCCCCAACAGGGGGGAAACGCATGGAAAATGTAGAACAACGGGTCAAGAAGATCGTCGCCGAGCAACTGGGCGTCAATGAAACCGAGATCAAGAACGAGTCGTCGTTCGTAGACGACCTCGGGGCGGATTCGCTCGACACGGTCGAACTCGTGATGGCGCTCGAGGAAGAATTCGAGACCGAGATCCCGGACGAAGAAGCCGAGAAGATCACGACGGTGCAGCAAGCCATCGATTACGTCGGCGGCCACCTCAAGAAGTAGGCCTGACGGTGCGGAAGGCGTATTGCCGCCCGCAGCACGGCCACACGAGTGGTACGCAACTGAGGTTCGCAACTGAGGTTCGGCGAAGAGCGGGCGCCGCGCGCGCCGGTGCCACACGCTGGTGCCCTATGCTGGTGCCACCTCCCGCCTAGCGAATTTTCGGAACCTCATCGTTCACGCCCCTATCATGTCCCGCCGCCGAATCGTCGTTACAGGAATGGGGATCATCTCGCCTGTCGGCATCGGCCTGACGGCGTCGTGGGCGAACATCCTCGCGGGCCGCTCGGGCATCACCAGGATCACGCGCTTCGATACCACTCACTTTCCCGTGCATATCGCCGGTGAAGTGAAGGGTTTCGACGTCGGTCAGTTTCTGTCCGCGAAGGAAGCGCGCCGCTACGACACGTTCGTCCACTACGGCCTGGTCTCCACGATGGAGGCGATCAAGGACGCGGGCCTCGACGGCTATGCCGGTGACAAGGAACGCATCGGAGTGTGCGTGGGCTCCGGCATCGGCGGGCTGCCGATGATCGAGGACACGCAAACCGCATATCTCCACGGCGGCTGGCGCAAGATCTCCCCGTTTTTCGTGCCGGGGTCGATCATCAACATGATCTCCGGCCTCGTGTCGATCCATAATGGCTACAAGGGTCCCAACCTCGCCACGGTCAGCGCCTGCTCCACCGCCAACCACAGCATCGGCGAGGCGGCACGGCTGATCGAATATGGCGATGCCGACATCATGATCGCCGGCGGCGCCGAATCGACCATATCGCCGCTCGGCATTGGCGGCTTCTGCGCGTCGCGCGCATTGTCGATGCACAACGACGACCCGGCCACGGCCAGCCGTCCTTGGGACATTGGCCGCGACGGCTTTGTGTTGGGCGAGGGCGCGGGCATCCTCGTGCTGGAAGAATTCGAGCACGCCAAGGCCCGCGGTGCACGCATCTATTGCGAACTCACCGGCTACGGAATGAGCGCCGACGCCCACCACATCACGGCGCCGTCGGAGGATGGCGATGGCGCCGCGCGCAGCATGTTGAACGCGCTGAAAAACGCACGCATGGCGACGACGGACATCGACTACATCAATGCCCACGGCACGTCGACGCCGCTGGGCGACCTCGCCGAATGCACGGGGCTGAAGCGCGCCTTTGGCGAACACGCGTACAAGCTCGCGGTGTCGTCCACCAAGTCGATGACCGGGCACTTGCTCGGCGCGGCCGGCGGCATCGAGGCCGTGTTCACGGTACTGGCGATGCGCGACCAGATCGCCCCGCCGACCGCGAACCTGGTCAATGTCGATCCCAAGTGCGACCTCGACTTCGTCCCCGGCGTGGCGCGCAAGATGCCGATTCGCGCCGCAATGTCCAATTCCTTCGGCTTCGGCGGGACCAACGCCACGCTGGTGTTCCGCGTGCTCGACTGAAGCCGCGCGCGGCAGCGTCAGCACCTCGATCCGAATAGCGCAATCACCATGGCTTTGATCGTCCCGCAATGGCACTAATCGTTCAAAAATACGGTGGCACCTCGGTCGGATCGATCGACCGTATCCGCGACGTCGCCCGACGGGTCGCGCATTACCACGCGAAGGGGCACCAACTCGTCGTCGTCGTATCGGCAATGTCCGGAGAAACCAACCGCCTGCTCGCGATGGCTCGCGAGATCTCGGTTGATCCCGATCCGCGCGAGCTCGACGTGATCGCCGCTACGGGCGAGCAGGTCACCATCGGTCTCCTTGCCATCGCGCTGCAGAAAATGGGAGTGCGGGCGAGGAGCTACACGGGCGGGCAGGTGCGCATCCTGACCGATAACTCGTACACGAAAGCGCGCATCCTCGACATCGACGAAGCCAACATGCGCCGCGATCTGGCCGCCGGCACGGTCGTCATCGTTGCCGGCTTCCAGGGTGTTGACGCCGACGGCAACATCACGACACTTGGTCGCGGCGGATCGGACACCTCGGGCGTGGCGCTGGCCGCCGCGCTCAAGGCCGACGAATGCCAGATCTACACGGACGTCGACGGCGTCTACACCACCGACCCGCGCATCGTGCCCGAAGCGCGGCGCCTCGACACCGTCACCTTCGAGGAAATGCTCGAAATGGCGAGCCTGGGTTCGAAGATCCTGCAGATCCGTTCGGTGGAATTCGCGGGCAAGTACAAGGTCAAGTTGCGTGTGCTGTCGGCGTTCGAGGACCCCGAATCCGAAGGCGTAGGCACATTGATTACTTTCGAGGAAGACGACACCATGGAACAGGCGATCATTTCGGCCATCGCGTTCAATCGCGACGAGGCCAAGATTTCGGTGATGGGCGTGGAAGACAAGCCCGGCATTGCGTACAGCATCGTGGGCCCGGTGGCCGCAGCTAATCTCGACGTCGACATGATCGTGCAGAACATCGGTGCGTCGGGCCACACCGACTTCTCATTCACCGTCAGTCGCGGCGAATACCTGAAGACGCTCGATGTGCTCGAGCAGGAACGCGGCAAAGGTTTCACCGCGCGGGAGATCATTGGCGACAACAAGGTCTGCAAAGTCTCGGTCGTCGGCATCGGCATGCGCTCGCACGTCGGCATCGCGTCGAAGATGTTCAAGGCGCTGGCCGACGAAGGCATCAACATCCAGATGATCTCCACCTCCGAGATCAAGATCTCCGTCGTCATCGACGAGAAATACCTTGAACTCGCCGTCCGCGTGCTGCACAAGGCCTTCGAGCTGGAAAAGGCGCCGGCGTGAGGCGAGGAACCTTCTAAGACGCGGATTTTTCGAAGGAAATTGCCGGTCGCGCTGGACGCGGATGCCGTCGCGCCGGTAAAATGCGCACCAGACCGGAGACGTGGCCGAGTGGTCGAAGGCACTCCCCTGCTAAGGGAGCATACGGGCCAAAACCTGTATCCAGGGTTCGAATCCCTGCGTCTCCGCCACATTCATTCCAAAGGCGGCAATCCCCGCTGCGGTAGATCGCGCCGCCGAAAACGCTGTTGCCGCCAGAACATGAACGTGGACATGGGCCAGCGGTCGCGGCCGTAGCTGTCCGCGATTCGCCGTAGCAATGCAATGGCAGCCCTTCGCAAATTCTGCAAGGGACGCGCGCCGTTTTCCTCGCGCGCGAAGCGCACCACCAGGCTTTGCAGAAGCTCGCGTTCCAGCGCTAACGGCTCTTGTTCGATGCGGCGCAGATAGTCCGGCTGTGGGTGCGCCTGCTCCGGAGCGTAGTTGTGCCACCACGACGACGGGAACTTGAGCACTGAAATTCGCGAAGCTTCATGGCAGCTGAACCCGGCGAGCGACACCCGTCGCTGGAAGTCGAGGTCGACACCGCAGCCCAGGGTTGCCGGATCCCGCCAGTTTCCGATTCGAGATGCAATCTCACGACGATGCAGCCAGCTGGAAGGTGGCGTGTATTGATCGGAATGTGAGCGTCCGAGGCCAATCGGTCCCGTTACGCTGTGCATTCCGTCGGGCCGGAGCATGAGGCACGTCGCAGTGACAAAATCCGCATCGGACTTCGTTGCCGCAGCAAGCAGGCTCGAAAGGTGCCATGGAAACCAGAGGTCATCGTGGCCGAGATAGGCGACGAAACGGCCGCGCGCAAGTCGCAAACCTTCGTTGTTCGGACCGGTCTGGCCCCCTGAATTTTCCGCGAGGTTGCGCCAGTTGAGGCGCGCGTCGCCGAATGAGCGGACCACGTCCTCGCTGTCGTCGCTGCATGCGTCGCCGATGATCCAGGCCTCGAAGCCGGGCAAGTCCTGCAACACGAGACTAACCAACGCCGAGCGCAATGTCGCGGCGCTGTTCCAGGTCGCTACGATTACACTGATGACGGGGGCCGATTGCTCAGCGGTGGATTCGGAGGAGGTCATCGCGTGGCAATCAATGCGGATGCATCATGATAGGTGGCGACCGCGGCAGTGGCAACGCAGGGCGCGCTGGTCCGAGGTTGCTTTCACCGCGTTAGCGTGCCAGCATCATCGATCCTGGGGTCGCGGCGGGCGAGGGCGCGTGGCGGCGGTTAAAAATTCAAGGGGCGTGGAATGCTTTCCGGAGCAAAAAAAGACCCGCAGATCATCACCGATGCGTGGCAGAAGGTCGACGAGTTGATCGACGGCGTTATCGTGCGCGAAGTGCTGCATGTGCCGCGCGATCACGGCATCATCACCGAGTTGTACCGCCCGCAGTGGGATCCGACCGGCATGCCGGTGGTCCATGCGTACCAATCCCGCCTTTATCCGGGAGCGATTGGCGCGTGGAGTTGTCACGCGCATACGGTCGACCGTCTTTTCGTCAACCAGGGTAACCTCAAAGTTGTCCTTTATGACGGCCGCGAAGATAGTCGGACAGCCGGGCGGATCGATGAACTCTATGTCGGCGACGCGCGGCCCGCGCTCGTCATCCTGCCGATCGGTGTCTGGCATGGTCTGCAGAACCTCGGCGACTCGGATGCGCTGGTGCTAAATTTTCCAAGCGAAGCGTACAACTACGCCGATCCGGACCACTATCGCCTGCCGTCCGACACGACGGAAATTCCCTACACCTGGAATTCACGCGGGTCGGCGACGCGATTGCGGTCGGACGCAAAATAGCGTGGGTCCCGGTGCACAAAGGGCGGCTCAGAGTGTGAAGCCGTGCGGCAGCAACTCGGAAGCCTTGAAGGTCAGGCGCTGCGCGCCCGCACAGACGCATACGACCTCGGCTGTTTTCCCGAACTCAAACAGAACCTGGCGACATGCGCCACAAGGCGTGACCGGTGTATCCGTCGGTGTGTAGACGACCAGCACAGCGATTGCTTCAGCGCCGGCACTGACCGCGTTGAATATTGCGTTGCGCTCCGCGCAGACGGTCAGTCCAAACGAGGCATTCTCGACATTGCATCCCGCGAATACGCGTCCATCGGCGGCTCGTACCGCGGCGCCAACCGGGAATCGACTGTAAGGGCAGTAGGCGCGTGTGCTCGCATCCTTTGCGGCTGCGGCCAGTTCCTGAATGTCGAATTCGGTGAGCATCGGGATCGCGGCGACTTCGGTCAACGCTGACGCTATTCACGTGCCGCGCGCCGTGCCTGTTCCAGGTCTTCGTCGCGCACGACAATGCTGCCGTCGCGTTCGAAATAACCGAGTTCGATTCTGCGCGCCGCGACGTCTTCGACGAAATCGATGTAACGGTTCCAGAGCTCTTGAATGGTCTCCTTGCCGGTGCTGTCCCGGTCGGCATCGTGCAGGGTCGCGTGGCTCACCTTGCAAAGAATGCGCCGCTTCTTTTCCACGGCGTGGAATTCGATGGGGTCGGGGAGCCTGGCGCGATTCTCGGAGCGCGGAAATGTGATTCTCATGGCATTGCCTTAAAGGAACATGACGCATTGTCCGGTGATATCAAGTCCGGATCAACCCAAAGGTGTTGCAGACGCAGACAGGGGCATCGAAATTTGGCGTGGGGTAGAATCGTTGGAGTGCGGTGCCGCAAGTGAAAACTGGCGGTGCCGCGCAATGCTGTCAACCCACCGACCGTTTCCAGGGGGCCCGCCATGGCCGATGCACCCGCGTTGATGACCTCCGGCGCGCGCGATGCACCACCGTTTCGTGCAGACCACGTGGGCAGTTTCCTGCGCCCCAAGGTGTTGCTCGACGCACGCGACCAACATAAGTCCGGCGCGATCGACGCCGCGGCATTGCGCAAAGTCGAGAACGAAGCAATCCGGGGGATCGTCAAATTCCAGGAGGACCTGGGACTGCGCGGCATCACGGACGGGGAATTTCGCCGGACGTATTTTCATATCGACTTCCTGACCCAGCTGGACGGCGTGGAGGCCAAGGGCGGCATTGCGGTGAGCTTTCACAGCGCAGCCGGCAATGTCGACTTCTCCCCGCCCGTCATGCAGGTGACCAGGAAGGTCCGCCATGTCAAGCCGATCCAGCGCGCCGATTTCGAATTCCTGAAGTCGGTGACGAAGGCGACGCCCAAGGTCACGATTCCTTCGCCGACCATGCTGCATTTCCGAGGCGGGCGAAATGCGATCAGCCGCGACGCGTATCCGGATCTGGAGGACTTTTACGCCGATGTCGCCGCAGCCTACGGCGCGGAATTGCAAAGCCTTGGCGCCGCGGGCTGCACGTACGTGCAACTCGACGACACCAACCTGGCCTATCTCTGCGACGAGAAAATGCGCGAGGGCGCGCGCCAACGCGGAGACGATCCGAACGAGTTGCCGCGACGCTACGCCAAGCTGATCAACGCTTCGATCGCCGGCCGGCCGGCGGGAATGCGCATCTGCGTGCACCTGTGCCGCGGTAATTTCAAGAGTGCGTGGGCGGCCGAGGGTGGCTACGAACCGGTGGCCGAGGTGCTGTTCAACGAGCTCGCGGTCGACGGCTATTTTCTCGAGTACGACGACGCGCGATCAGGGGACTTTGCGCCTCTGCGCCACGTGCCGAAGGGCAAGACCGTGGTGCTCGGTCTGGTCAGCACCAAGCTCGACCAGCTGGAATCTGCTGATGACCTGAAGCGGCGCATCGACGCCGCGGCCCGCTACATGCCGCTCGACCAGATGTGCCTGTCGCCGCAATGTGGTTTTTCGAGCACCGTGCACGGCAATGCGATTCATGTCGAAGCGCAAGCCGCGAAGCTGCGTCTCGTCGTCGACACCGCGCGCGACGTCTGGGGCGGGGTTTAGGCAGCGTCAAACCTGTCCGACGCCCACCGCGAGATAGCGGTCGAGCAGGGCTGGGTGCGCGAGCAGCGCCGCGCTGCTGCCGGAATGGACGACGCATCCGCGCTCCAACACCAGCGCATCGTCAGTGATGGCCAGCACTTTCCCCGCATGCTGCTCGACGATGATCGCTGAGAGTCCTTCCTCGCGCACGATTTTCTCCAGCACGCGCAGGAGGTCCAGGACGATGAGCGGCGCCAATCCTTCAAGCGGCTCATCCAGCAGCAGCAAGCGCGGATTCAGCACCAGCGCGCGACCGATGGCGAGCATCTGCTGTTCACCTCCCGAGAGTTGCGTTCCGAGATTTGACTTTCGCTCGGCCAGCCGCGGGAACAAGTCGTAGACGCGCGCGGGCGTGAACGCGCCCGGTCGCGCGACGGCCGTCAGGTTTTCGTCGACGGTCAGGGACTTGAAGATGTTGCGTTCTTGCGGAACCCAGCCCAGGCCCGCCGCGACGCGCTGATCGGGGCGCAGGTGCGTGACATCGCGACCACCGAGCAGGATCGACCCGGCGCGCTGACGGGTGACACCCACCAGCGTAGCGAGGAGCGTGGTCTTGCCGACGCCGTTGCGGCCGAGCAAGGCGAGTGACCGGCCCTCGCCCAACGTCATGTCCACGCCATCGATGACGATCGCCTCGCCATAGCCGGCGCGCAGGTCTTTGACGCGCAGCAGGTCTTTGACGCGCAGCAGGTCAGCCATCGCGTGATGCACCAAGATAGACGGCCCGAACGCGCGAGTCGCGCGAGATTTCGTCCGCCGTGCCCTCCACGAGCATGGCGCCATTGACGAGCACGGAAATTCGCGTCGCGAAACGAAACACGACGTCCATGTCGTGTTCGATCAGCAACACGGTGACGTCTGTGGGAAGAGCCGCGAGAATCTCCAGTATTTCCCGCGATTCGGCCACCGGCACGCCCGCGACCGGCTCGTCGAGCAATAGCACACGCGGCCGGCTGGCCAGCGCCATCGCAATTTCGAGCAGCCTCCGCTTGCCGTACGGGAGCGTTGCGGTCGGGCGCTGCATGTCGTCCACCAGTCGCATGCGCGTCAGCAACGCGACCGCTTCATCGGCGACGACTCGATCATGTGCAAGAGCGCGCCAGAAACCCGCGCCGCCGCCGTTGCGCTCCACGATGGTCAGCGAGACCGATGCCAGCGGTGTCAGTCGGTCGAACAGCTGGTTGATCTGGAACGTGCGGACGAGGCCTTTGCGCGCGCGGCGATGCGCGGGCATTGCCGTGATGTCGCTGCCGTCGAGAAAGATTCGTCCGCTCGAGGGCGCGAGCATGCCGGTCAGGAGGTTCACCAGCGTCGTCTTGCCCGCGCCATTGGGTCCGATCAACGCATGCCGTGCGCCGCGCATGAGGCTGAACGACACGTTCTGCGTGGCCACGATGCCGCCAAAATATTTCTGCAATCCGCGCGTTTCGAGCACCGGAGCAGTCATGGTTCCCCCACGCTTGCGGCCTCATTGGACAATTCGGCCGCTGCGCTGCCCCCAGTGGGGGCGCTCGCGCCTTGGGACGGCCCTGCGGCGCTCATGGGCGGACCTCCGGCCCGGCACTTTGCCTTGGTCCCGGAACGAGGCGCCGCACCAGGCGGCCGATGCGCTCGCGTCCCACCAGCACCAGAACGATCAGCAACAGGCCGATCCAGAACTGCCAGTACTGCGGCGTGATTCCGGAGAAAACGTCGTGCATCAACGTAAACAAGATTGCGCCGATCAGTCCGCCGTAGAGCCAGCCCACGCCGCCGATCACCAGCACGAGCAGCACGTCGGCGGAGCGGTGGAAGTCGTAGACGTCCAGTGAAGCGAATCCGGTCGTTTGCGCGAGGAGGGCGCCGGCGACTCCGGCGTAGGCCGCGGCGAGCGTGTAAACCGCGGCGAGACGGACATGGCTGCTGATGCCGATCGCGGTGGCGCGCCTCGGATTGTCGCGGATCGCCTGCAACCCGTAGCCAAACGGAGAATGAACGATGCGACGCGCGATAAAAAACAGCACCGCCAGGACCG
>JAYTIR010000263.1:0-3930 GCA_043731765.1 Burkholderiales bacterium | reverse complement strand
GGCCGCCGCGGTCATCGCGATGTTCGTGACGGCCTAAGCGCGGATGTCCGCGAGGAGATTCTGCGGCGCTGACGCGAACTGCCGTTTGACGGATCGACTATTTTGCAGGATTCGACATGAAACTTAGGGTGCGCTGAATTGGTCAGGCCCGGTGTTCGCCGACCTTGACGATTTTCATCGTGTTGGTGCCGCCGGACTTGCCCATCGGCTCGCCGATAGTGAGCACGATGACGTCGCCGGTCTTGACCTGGCCCTTGGCGACCAGCAGGTCCTCCGCCGCGAGCAGCACGGCGTCGCGGTCGGTGCTCTGTTCGAGAAAGAGCGGTCGGACGTTGCGATAGAGAGCCATCTTGCGTTGCGTCTCGATTTTCGGCGTCAATGCGTAGATCGGGCATCCGCAATTGTGCCGGGACATCCACAGCGCGGTGGAGCCGGTATCCGTCAGCGAGGCGATCGCCTTCACCTTGAGATGGAAGGCGGTGAACAACGTCGCCATGGCGACCGACTGGTCGACGCGGGTAAACGTCCGGTTGAGGAAATCGCGGTCGAGCTGCACCGTATCCGACTTCTCCGCCTCGGCGCAGATCTGCGCCATGGCGTCGACAGTCTCGACCGGATACTTGCCGGCTGCCGTTTCCGCAGACAGCATCACCGCGTCGGTGCCGTCGAGCACGGCGTTGGCCACGTCGGACACTTCGGCGCGAGTGGGAACGGGCGCGTGGATCATCGACTCCATCATCTGCGTCGCCGTGATCGTGAGTTTGTTGCGGTCGCGCGCGATCCGGATCATACGTTTCTGCAAACCCGGCACGGCGGCATTGCCGACCTCGACGGCAAGGTCGCCTCGCGCGACCATGATGCCGTCCGACGCGTCGATGATCTCTTCCAGATGGGTGATCGCCTCCGCGCGTTCGATCTTGGCGATCAGCAGCGCGCGTCCGCCGGCGGCGCGCAAGAGTTGCCGCGCCAGGTACATGTCTTCCTTGGTCTTGGGAAACGACACGGCGAGGTAGTCGGCCTCGAGCATCGCCGCCGTCTTCACGTCGTCCATGTCCTTCGACGTCAACGCGGGGGCGGTCAGCCCGCCGCCCAGCTGGTTGATGCCCTTGTTGTTGGAGAGCGTCCCACCGATGACGACGCGGGTGATGATGCGATGGCCCTGCACCGATTCGACGTTGAGTCGGATCAGGCCGTCGTCGAGCAGCAGGACCGCGCCGGCCGCGACATCCTGCGGCAATTCCTTGTAGTCGAGGCCGACGCGAGTGATGTCGCCGTGTTCGCACTCCGCGTCGAGAATGAACGTCTGGCCGGGTTCGAGGCGAATCTTGCCGTCGGCGAATTTACCGATGCGGATCTTGGGCCCCTGGAGATCAGCCATGACCGCGACTTCGCGACCGAGCCGCTGCGCGCATTCGCGCACCAATTTTGCGCGCTCGACGTGGTCGGACGCGCGGCCGTGCGAGAAATTGAGGCGGACGACATCCACGCCCGCCGCGAGCATACGTTGCAGCACGGCAGGGTCGCTGCACGCCGGACCCAGCGTGGCGACGATCTTGGTGTTGCGTGGCACGTTGATTCCCCTGTTGCCGTTTTCGAACTGTTGGTGCGCAATTTTACGCGTAATCCCCGCGGGTCGGGAGTCGCGGCGCACCAAAAATTCGTTAGAATGTATCCCTTTGGTGAGGGAGTGACAGCATGGGAGTGGCAAAATGCAGAATGGCAAAGTACATCCTGCTGGTGATTGTGGCGTCGGCGTTATTGTCCGGTGGATTCGCTGCGGCGTACGACGGCCCGGTCGCAAAGAAAGTCTTTGCGCTGCCGTCCTACACGACGGTCGGCGGCAAGACGATCAAGGAGGTCAAGGTCGGATACGAGACCTACGGCAAGCTCAATGCGGCCGGCGACAACGCGATCTTCATTCCGCATTTTTTCACCGGTAACTCGCACGCCGCGGGAAAATACACGGACACCGATGCGGCTTTCGGCTATTGGGACCCGATCATCGGCTCCGGCCGTCCGATCGACACCGACAAGTACTTCGTGATCAGCGCGGACACGCTGGTCAATCTCAATACCAGGGATCCGAACACCACGACCACCGGCCCGGCGTCGATCAATCCCGACACGGGGAAGCCGTACGCCATGACGTTTCCGGTGGTGTCGTACGCCGATTCCGTGCGCGTGCACAAGGCGCTGCTCGACTCGCTGGGTGTGAAGAAGCTGCAGGCGGCCGCAGGCGCGTCGGGTGGATCGATCCAGGCGATGCAATGGGCGGCGGATTATCCCGATTTCGTCCTGCGCGTGGTGCACGTGATCGGCCCCGGTTTCGACATCCATCCGTACGTGATCGAGTTGATCGACGAATGGACGTTGCCGATCAAGCTCGACCCGAAGTGGAACAACGGCGACTACTACGGCCGTGATGAGCCGGTCGACGGGCTGGCGCAGGGGCTCAAGATCGTCACGATATCGACCCGCGCGTTCGGCTGGGCCGAGAAGACGTTCGGCTACAAGTGGGCGGACCCCACGAAGGATCCGGCGCTCGCGATGGACAACCGCTTCGCCATCGAGGACACACTGAACAAGGCAGGCGCCACGCGCGCCAAGTCGATCGACGCGAATTCGATGATCTACACCGCCAAGGCCAACCAGCTGTACAACCTGGGCGACGACGTGAAGAAGATCAAGGCGAAGATCCTGTTCATCCCGGCATCGTCCGACGCCGTCTTTCCGCCGGAACTGTCGAAGCGCGCCGCGGAACGTTACCGGGCGCAGGGTGGTGTTGCGGAAGTGGCGATCATCGAAGGCGACGGCGGCCACCTCGACGGCGTCTTCAACGTCGCCAAGCAGGGCGAGGCGATTCGCGCGTTCCTGGCCCGGTAACGCGCGGACTTGCGGACGCGGGCGTCACTCCTTCGCCCGCGTCTCCAGGATTTCCACCGCGGGCAGCGTCTTGCCCTCCAGGAATTCGAGAAACGCGCCGCCGCCAGTCGAAATGTAGCCGATCTTTTTCTCGAGTCCGAACTTGGCGATGGCCGCGAGCGTGTCGCCACCGCCGGCGATCGAAAATGCGGGCGATTCCGCGATCGCTTCGGCAATGGCTTTCGTGCCGCCCGCGAAGGCATCGAACTCGAACACGCCGACCGGGCCGTTCCACACAATTGTGCCGGCCCGCGCGATCACGGTCTTTAGCGCGGCGACCGTGGTCGGGCCGATGTCGAGGATGAGATCGTCGGGTCCGATGTTCTCGATGGCCTTGACCTCGGGCTTCGCGGTTGCGGAGAATTCCTGCGCGACGACGGCATCGACCGGCACCGGGACCTTGCCCGGAAATTCATCGAGGATCGCCTTCGCTTCGCCGACCAGGTCCGGTTCTGCGAGCGACTTGCCGATCGTCCCGCCTGCCGCCAGGACAAAGGTGTTGGCGATGCCGCCTCCGATGATCAGGCTGTCGACCCTCGCGGCCAGCGTGCGCAGGATCGTGAGCTTGGTCGAGACCTTGGATCCCGCCACGATGGCAACCAGCGGTCGCTTCGGGTTGGCTAGCGCCTTGCCCAGCGCGTCGAGTTCCGCCGCGAGCAGCGGCCCGGCACAGGCAACGGCGGCGAATTTGGCGAGGCCGTGCGTCGTCGCCTCGGCGCGGTGCGCGGCGCCGAAGGCATCGTTGACGTAGATGTCGCAGAGCTTCGCCATTCTTTGCGCCAGCTCGTCGACGTTCTTCTTCTCGCCCTTGTTCATCCGGCAGTTTTCGAGCAGGACGACCCGCCCGGGCTTCATCGCTGCGAGCCACGGCCCGCCGTCGACCCAATCGCGAATCAGCGGCACGTCCCTGCCGAGCAGTTCGGACAGGCGCAGGCCAATCGGCGCCAGCGACTCCGCGGGCGTCCATTGCCCTTCCGCCGGGCGGCCCAGATGCGACGTGACCATGAC
>JAYTIR010000262.1:0-3629 GCA_043731765.1 Burkholderiales bacterium | reverse complement strand
ATCCTTCCGGCGCGCGATGATCTTCCCGCGCGGTTTCGCGCCACGCCGTCAGGTCGTAGTCGGGAAATCTCGTTTCGCCCGCGAAATCCTGGTCGATCTGCGTGCAATGAAGCGTGGTCGCACGAGGCAGGGCGAGGGCATACAGTTCGCCGCCACCGATGCAGAACACCGGCGCCGGGAACGTAGCGGCGCGCAACGCTTCATCCAGCGAAGGTTTCACAATGGCGCCGTCCGCGCGGAAGTCGCGCTGCCGGGTCACGACGAGGTTCTGCCTGTCGGGGAGCGGGCCGCCGATCGACTCCCACGTCTTGCGCCCCATGATCACGGAGTGACCTGTGGTCAAGGCGCGGAAACGCCGCATGTCCGCGGGCAGACGCCACGGAAGAGCATTGCCGGATCCGATGACGCCATTCTTCGCCACGGCCGCGATCAGCGCGAGTGCTGTCATAATGCGGCGAATTATAGCGGTCGCCCTCATCGTCGTCATAACGGTCGCCTATTTCGCGTGTACTACCCGCGCTCTTTCCTCAAGTTCATCCTGCTGAGCTTTCTGCTCGTCAGTCTGCCGCTCCTGTATGCGCTCGGCGAATTGATTTATTCGCTCGACCGCCTGGCATCGCAAAGCCGGCAGGAGGTGCTGCAGGCGGCGCAGGCCGGGCGATCCAGCCGACTCCTTTTCGAGCAGGCGACCACGCTCGAGCGGCTCGCACGGCAGCAGCTCATCCTCGAGGATCCGGCGCTGCTGGAGGATTACGCCCGGGTCCGCCAGGACTTCCGGGGCACGACGAGTCAGTTGGCCCAACTGCCGCTGGAAAGTGCGCAGCTTGCCTCGCTCACCAAATTGGGCGACAGCGAGACGCGCCTGCACAATCTGCTGATTTTGCCGGCGCGCACACCCGACACCATCAGGAATCTGGCCGACGGCTACGCGCAACTGGTTGAAAGCGCGCAAGGCATGCTTACCGCGACGAATCAGCTGACGCAGCGGGCGATCGAGCGGCTGCAGGAGACCGCCGACCAGGGCCGCGAAAAATGGATCTACCTGGCTCTTGCCACTGCGGCAATCGCGCTGGCGCTCGCCATCTTTTTTGCCGTGCTGATTGCGCGCCCTATCCGCCAACTCGACCAGGCCATTCGGCAGATGGGCACGGCGGACTTCACCCATGCGATCGAGGTGAACGGGCCGCAGGACTTGCGCTATGTCGGGCAGCGCCTCGAATGGCTGCGCACGCGCCTGCACGAGCTCGAGGAACAGCAGAACCGTTTCCTGCGCCATGTGTCGCATGAACTGAAGACTCCGCTCACCGCCGTGCGCGAAGGCGCCGAGCTCCTGCGCGACAACGTCGGGGGGCGCCTTGCGCCGGAGCAGCAGGAAATCGTGCGTATCGTGCGCGAAAACACGCTGTCGCTGCAGCGGCTGATCGAGGACCTGCTCAAGTACCACCAGACCGGGGGCATGGAACCGACCACGCTGGGTCCGGTGGCGCTGCCCGAGGTCATACGCCGCGTGGTCAAGGAACAGAAGCTCGCGGCGCTTGCGCGGATCATCACCGTCGACGTGAATCTGAAACCGGTGATCATCGTCGGCGACACCGAAAAAATCCGTACGGTGATCGACAACCTCCTGTCGAATGCGATCAAGTATTCGCCGCGCGCGGGCCACATCGAAATCACCCTGGCGCCTCAATCCGGTTACGCGGCGCTCGACGTCGCCGACCAGGGACCCGGCGTCCCCCCCGCGGAGCGTGAACGGGTTTTCGATTCGTTCTACACCGGCAAGCCGGCCGCGGACGGCAAGGTCAAGGGATCCGGACTCGGGCTTGCGATCGCCCGCGAATACGCGCTCGCGCATGGCGGCCGCATCGAGGTGCTTGACCGGGCCGACGGCCAGCGTGGCACGCGCTTCCGGTTGTGGCTTCCGCTGGCGGCCGGGACAGCCGAATCGCTGCCGAAACGAGCGCGGTCGTCTCCGGTGACGATCGGAGGGCACAAGTGAGACCGGGATTGCGCGGCACGCTGGCATTGCTCGCGCTGGCCAGCTGGCTCGCCGGGTGCGCGACCACGTCCCTGCCCACGGTGACCCTGACGCCGCAGGAGGAGTTCGAACCGGAGATGGTGCCGGCGCCTACGCTGCTGGTCGAGTATCCGCCCATCGAACTCGTCGAGCCGCCGTCGCCCGCCATTCCGGCCGCGTCGGTTCCTTCGACTTCGCCGCGACCCGACACGGTAGCCATGGCCGTGCCGTCGATCGCGCCGGGAATCGTTCCGCCCGTATCGGTGCCGGAGACCAACACTGACGACCAGCAGTTGATCGCATTGCTGGGGGATCTGCAGCGGTATGGAAACCTTACTCCCGAAGAACTCCGGCGCGAACTGACCATTGCCACGCAGACGCTGGCCCGGCAGCGCACCGACGCCAACCGGGTGCGGCTCGCGGTCGTCTACTCGCTGGCGCGCGTGAGTCCCCAGGACGACCAGCGTGCGTTGCAGCTTCTCGATAACGTTGCGAAAGGCAATCCCGGATCGCCGTCCATCAAGCAACTTGCATTCGTGTTGCAAGCGCAGATCACGGAGCGTTTGCGCGCCGTCCGCGACGAGCAGCAAAGAGCCGAGGCCGCGGTACAGAAGCTGGAGGCGCTTCGGCAAATGGAGCGCAGCCTGATGCGGGATCGTTCGCGCGGGGGTGGCGGGGGCGGCGGGGGCGGCGGTGGTGGCGGCGGTGGCGGCGGTGGAGGTGGCGGCGGTGGTGGTGGATAGAGGTGAAGCGATGAGTACCGGTGACATCCTGCTGGTCGATGACGACCCTGACCTGCTCAAGCTGATCAGCCTGCGCCTCACGTCCGCGGGCTACCGGATCCGCACGGCAGAAAGTGGCGAAACCGCGCTTGCCGCCATCGCGGTACAGCGACCCGCCCTGGTGGTCACCGACCTGCGCATGCCGGGCATCGACGGCCTGCAACTGTTCGATGCCATCCATCGTCAGCATCCGGCGCTGCCGGTGTTGATCCTGACCGCACACGGCACGATTCCGGACGCCGTCGCGGCCACGCAGCGCGGCGTGTTCGGCTTTCTCACCAAGCCATTCGACAGCCGGGAACTGCTGCAATTAGTCGCGTCCGCGCTCAAGCTTTCCGGGGACGATGCCGGCCCGGGCAATGCCGCAACCGGCGAGTGGCGCACCGGGATCATCACTCGAAGTCCCGGCATGGAGGACCTGTTGCGGCAGGCCAAGCTCGTCGCCGATTCCGACGCCAGCGTGCTGATCTACGGCGACTCCGGGACCGGCAAGGAGTTGCTCGCGCGCGCCATCCATCGGGCGAGCCGCCGCGAGGACCGTCCGTTTGTTGCCGTCAACTGCGGCGCGATCCCGGGCGACCTTCTCGAGTCGGAGCTGTTCGGTCATGCGCGGGGAGCGTTCACCGGCGCGGTGCAGGCGCACAAGGGCTTGTTCCAGGCCGCCGACGGCGGAACGTTGTTTTTGGACGAGATTGGTGACATGCCGCTGCCGCTGCAGGTCAAGCTGTTGCGGGTGCTGCAGGAAGCGGAAGTGAGGCCGGTGGGGTCGACGCAGGCGATACCGGTCGACGTGCGCATGATTTCCGCAACCCACCGGGACTTGGACGAGCAAA
>JAYTIR010000261.1:0-2569 GCA_043731765.1 Burkholderiales bacterium | reverse complement strand
GCGAGCTTTCGTTGATCGGTGCCGGAGCTCATCGGTCGAGGCCCGTCTTCTTCAAGAGCGCCTTGAACCGCGGCTCGTTGCGCACGCTGTCATATAGCGGATCGCCATTGATCGCAAAAAGGGAGGGATCCTGCTCTTCAAAGCACCTCTCCAGCCAATCCAATGCTTTCGCCTTTTCACCGAGCCCCAGATAAACTAAAACTCGGGCCGCCGGTGAGACGTATTGCTTCGTCGCCAACTCGTCCAAGTCGCGAAGGATCTGCTCCGCTTTGGCACGATCACCGGTTGCGCCGTAGACGAATCCGAGTGAACCGACATACCAGGGCAGGTAGTCCAGCGTGGCGGCTTTTTGAAACTCCGCCAGAGCGTCGACCATATTCCCCTTCCAGAAATAGCACATGCCTAGGCCCAGGTGGGCATAGGCATTATTCGCATCCAACTCCAATGTCTTGTTCAGTTGAACAATTGCTTCGTCGTATCGGCGCGCCCATTGCAGAAAAATCCCGAGGTCGGCATTGAACAAAGGATTCAGTGGATCCAGTTCCAACGCCTTCTTCACCTTGGCGATCGCGTCATCGAAGCGGCCGTACGCCATCAGGTTCAAGCCGTATTGGTCGTACGCCGGGGCCAGGTTGGGATTCAATTCCAGGGCGCGGTCGAGTTCCTTGTCCGAGCCAGGAAAATCCTCCAACGCGCTAAAGAGAGCCACGGCCAGCGAAAGGTGCGCTTCGGCCAGATTAGGATCGAGGACCAGCGCCTTGAGCGCCAGGTCCCTTACCTTGGCCCAGGCCTCCCGGCCCGACAACAGCTGTCCTCCACACCAGCCATAAGTGTCAGCCAGTCCGCAATACGCCAACGCGAACGAGGGATCCATCTGCAGCGCTTGTTCGAAGTAGCGGATCGCGTTCGTCCAGCCAGCCTGCGTAAACTTGGCGAAATGGAAGCGGCCCAGCAGGTAGAGACGGTAGGCTTCCGGATTCTCGGTCGGTTTTTTTGCCAACGCGCGCGCATCTTCGACGCCAAGCTGCATTTGCAGCGCGCGGACCACGCGTTGCGCCACGTCGCTTTGGAGGGCGAGGATGTCCTGCATGTTCCCGTCGTAGGATTCGGACCAAAGATGATAACCATCGGCCACGTTAATGAGCTGGGCGGTGATCCGAAGCTTGTCGCCGGCCTTGCGCACGCTGCCTTCCAGCACGGTGTCCACGTGCAGTTCCTCGCCGACCTTGCGGAAGATGCCATCTTCGGTCCGTCCCTTGAACGCGAAGGAGGAGGTGCGTCCCGGCACGCGCAGGCCTCTCACCTTGGCCAGCACGTTGAGCAGTTCTTCCGTCATGCCGTCGCTCAGATATTCGTCGCCCTTGTCCGCGCTCAGGTTCACGAACGGCAGGACGGCGATCGCCTTGCGCAGCAGGGCGGGTTGCGGCGCGGGGGCGGGCGTCGCTAGAGCCGGGGGCGCCCGCGGATCGGTCGTCGCGGGCCGCGGTGTGCCCGTCTGCTTCGTTCCGAAAATCCAATACGACCCAGCACCTGTCAGCACCAGGACGCCGATTCCGACGGCGGTCCGCCACAGCCTGCCGCGACGAAACGCGACGTCGCGGCCGGGTCCCGCAGAAACCATCGCATCCGATTCCCGCGTGGTCAGTCCCGGATCGGCGGTCCCATGCTCCCCGGCTTGCATCCGTTCAAGGCAGCGCGCCAGTGCTTGCACGAGTTCGTCGGCGTTCGCAAACCGATTGGCAGGATCCTTCTCCAGCAGCCGCGCGAGCACCGCCTGCAGACTGGCCGGCAGATGCGAGATGCCGGCGAGCGGCGCCGCCTGGGCCACATGCTGGTTCAACAACTCCCGGTGCGTCCGTGCGCGAAAGGGTGGCGCGCCCGTCAGCATTTCCCACAGGATGCAGCCGAGCGAATACTGGTCGGAGCGGCCGTCGATCTCCCCGCGCTCCTCGCATTGCTCCGGACTCGCGTACAACGCCGTGCCGCGAAAACCGATCGTTTGCGCGTCCAGCTCGGTGCCCAAACGCCCGCCCCCAAAACCGCGCGCCAGGCCGAAGTCGATGATCTTGATCTGCCACGCGTCGGGATTCGCCTCGACTGGTTGGCCGGATTTCCCGCGGCCGGTCGGAACGATCATCAAGTTGGCCGGCTTCAGATCGCGATGCACGATCTGCTGCGCATGAATCGCCTCGAGACCGCGCGCGATTTGCAGCGCGAATGAGACCGCCACGCGCGGCGCGATCGCTCCGCGTGCCCGCAGCCAATCCTGCAACGATTCGCCAGCAATGAACTCCATCGCATAAAAAAGATTCCCCGGCGTCGTGCTGAGAAAGAGCACACTTGCGACGTTTGGATGGCGCACCCGCGCCGCAGCGCGCGCCTCGCGCAGGAACAGCGCTTTCGCCTTAGGATCGTCGACCTGCCCGGGCGTGATGAGTTTCAGCGCCACGTCCACGCGCAGTTGTTCATCGAACGCCTTGTAGGTGACCCCCATCGCGCCGCGGCCGAGTTCCCACGTCGATCCATTGGGACGCCGAAGAACGCAATACTGCGCGAATTTCAAATCGGA
>JAYTIR010000260.1:0-1904 GCA_043731765.1 Burkholderiales bacterium | reverse complement strand
GCAAAGAGCGCATGCCATGGATCGTCCGGCAACGTGTCGAACATCGTCTTGACGACGTGCGCCATCGTATCCAGGCCGACGACGTCGGCCGTGCGATAGGTGGCGCTCTTCGCGCGGCCGATCGCGGGACCGGTCAACGCATCCACCACGTCGAAGCCGAGTCCGAAGTTTTCCGCGTGCTTCATCGTCGCCAGCACGGAAAAAATGCCGACGCGGTTGGCGATGAAGTTGGGCGTGTCGCGAGCGCGGATCACGCCCTTGCCCAGCGTAGTGGTCAGGAACTCTTCGAGCGAATCCAGCAGCGCGGCATCGGTTTCCGGCGCCGCGATGACTTCGACCAGGTACATGTACCGCGGCGGGTTGAAAAAATGGACGCCGCAAAAGCGCGAACGGACGGACGCGGGAACCGCCGACGACAATGCCGCAAGCGAAAGTCCCGAGGTATTGGACGCAAGAATTGCGTGGGGCGGAAGGTGCGGCGCGACTTTCTCGTAGAGATCGCGCTTCCAGTCGAGGCGCTCGGCAATGGCCTCGATGACGAGGTCGCATCCCGCGAGTCGCGTGAGGTCGCTGCCGTAATTCGCGGCCGCGATCGACGCGGCGCGGTCCTTGGCGCCCAGCGGCGCGGGTTCCAGCTTGGCGAGGCCGGCGATTGCCTTCGCTACCAGGCCGTTCGCATCGCCTTCTTTCGCCGCGAGGTCGAACAGCACGACGGGGATGCCGGCGTTGGCCAGTTGCGCCGCAATTTGCGCGCCCATGACGCCCGCGCCCAGCACGGCGGCCTTGCGGATGAGCAGACGGGATGAGGGCATCGTTGCGGCCATCGATGGTTTTCGGCTATTTGGACAACGGTTGCCGGTGAAAAATTGCGCGGCCGGGGAGACCGGCCGCGCAACGTTGAAAGGAAAGGGAACGCTCCACCTGCGCGCAAGCCGCTTCGCAAGCGGCCGTGCGCGCCGGGTACCCTTCTAGAAGGAGTAGGTCACCTGCCCGCCGAAAATCGTGACGCTGGCCTTGTAATTACCGGAAATGAGGCCATTCGCCGCCGTGCTGCCTGCGTTCTGGTTGGATGACGCATCCGTTGCCCAGATGTACGAAAAGCCGCCGTCCAGCTTCAGGTTCGGCATCATCGCGTACTGCACACCCAGCGAGACCCACGTGCGGCTCGCGTCAGGCAGCCGCGGCGTGCGTTCGGCGTTCTGCACCGGCGACTGATCCCATGCGACACCACCGCGGAATTTCCACTGGTTGTTCATGATGTAGCTCGCGCCGGCCGAAATGCGCCACACGTCCTTGAATTTCTCGGGCGTTGCCGGCAACGTCAGGCCGGGACCGGTGCGCACGAATTTCAATTCCTGGATCGTTGACCATTGCGTGAACTGGACGTCCGCCATCACGTCCCACTGCGGGGCAACGTGACTGAAGAACGACACGTTGGTGATGGACGGCAGCTCGATGTTCGACGTCACGCCGCCGCTGGCGAGCGCGGCATTGACACCCGCGGACACCGCGGCGCCGATCGGGGCAAGCGGGCCCAGCGGCGGCAGCGCCGGATTGGTGATGCTCAAGTTGCCGGATACGTTGTACTTGATCGACGAGCGATAATGCGCGCCGATCCGCGTGTCCGGCGTGATGTCCCACAGCGCCCCGATGTCCCACCCCCAGGCGCTGTCGTCGCCGTTGATGTTGACGTTCGAGTCGAGACCCGGCGTGGCCGCGACAAAGGGCCCGACCACCGAGGGCGGAATGAGGCCGCCCGCGGCCGCAGCAGCCGCCCCTTGTGCCAGGGCTGCGGAGTAATTGATGTTGCTCGTCAATGTGGCCTTGATTTGCTGGTAGTCCACCCCGACGCCAAGAGAAAAATTGGGGGCGACCCGCCACGAAAGCGCCGGATTGACGTTCAT
>JAYTIR010000259.1:0-8044 GCA_043731765.1 Burkholderiales bacterium | reverse complement strand
GGCGGAAAAGATACCGATTTTCATGACATTGGCATTATGCCCAAAACGAGGCGAATCCGCTACAGCAACGGAAGCTCGCGAAGGGACGCTAGGCACGTGCCATGCAACTGCGGCGGCCCCTACGCGTTCAACTTGTCCAATATCTCGGCAATCTTCAGCGGGTCGTCGGCGCGGCGGATCCGATCGACGTGCGGTTTCGCGGAGACCACCTCAGAGGTCAGCACGCGCTGCTTGACCGTCAGGAGGTGCGCCGGATGCATCGAGTAATTGCGCAGGCCCAGGCCGAGCAAGAGCCGCGTCATCTGAACTTCGCCGGCCATTTCCCCGCAAACGGCGATGGGAACCTTCGCCTTGTTGGCAGTACCGATCGCGAGCGCCAGCAACCGCAACACGGCCGGATGCAGCGGATCGTAGAGATGCGATACCGCCTCATCCGCGCGATCGACCGCCAGCGTGTATTGAATCAGGTCGTTGGTGCCGATCGACAGAAAATCGAGTTTCGAGCAGAACGCGCCCATAGCCAGCACCGCGGCGGGAATCTCGATCATGCCGCCGACTTCGACCTTTGAATTGAACGGCACATTCTGCTCGCGCAGCGATTCCTTGGCGTGCTCGATCAGGAGCAGCGTCTGGTCGATCTCGCCTGACGACGCGAGCATCGGGACGAGGATGCGGACGTGGCCGAAGTGCGATGCGCGCAGGATCGCGCGGAGCTGGGTGAGGAACAGCCGCGGCTCGGCCAGGCAGAACCGGATGGCGCGCAGGCCGAGCGCTGGATTGGGGGCGACGCGCGACAGGCCGTCCAGCCCTTCCTTGTGCTTGTCGGCGCCCAGGTCGAAGGTGCGGATCGTCACCGGCAGGCCCTTCATGCCCGTGGCTACTGCACGATACGCCTCGAACTGTTCGTCCTCGGTGGGCAATCCCTCGCGATTGAGGAACAGGAATTCGGAGCGGAAGAGCCCGATGCCTGTAGCGCCATTCTCGAGGACCTGGTCGACATCATCGGGCAGCTCGATATTCGCGTGCAGTTCGATGCGCACACCATCGATTGTTTCGGCGGGCTTGGTGCGCAGCCGCTTCAGTTTCTGCCGCTCGAGATCGAGCTCGCTTTGCTTCAAGCGGTATTCGGCCAGCACCGCGCGGTCGGGGTTGATGATGACCACGCCGTTCTGGCCGTCGACGATCAGCATTTCGCTGTCGCGGATCAGCTGCCGCGCGTTGTGCGTCGCCACCACCGCGGGAACATTGAGGCTGCGCGCAACGATCGCCGTGTGTGACGTCACGCCGCCCAGGTCGGTGAGAAACGCGCCGTAACGATGCTGCTTGAACTGGATCACATCGGCGGGCGAGAGGTCGTGCGCGACGAGAATCGTCTGCTCCTCGGCCACGGGCGCGGGCAACGCGCCCGGCTTGCCCAGCAACCGCTTCAATACGCGCTCGCCGACCTGCACGATGTCCGCCTTGCGTTCGCGCAGGTAGGCGTCCTCGATCTGCTCGAATTGCTCGACCAGCACGCCCATTTGCTGGGTGAGCGCCCACTCAGCGTTACAGCGTTGCTCCTGAATGATTTTCTTGGGGACCTCGGAGAGAGTCGGGTCGTTCAGGATCATCCAGTGGACGTCCAGAAATGCGCCGAACTCGCCAGGCACATCGCCGCTGGTCATGGCCGTGTGCAGGCCCTCGAGTTCCTTCTGGACTTCCTTGATCGCGAGGTTGAAGCGCGCAATTTCTGCTGGGACCTTGGCCGCAGGAATCTGGTAGTGCGCGACCTCGAGCGTCGCGTGCGAGACCAGCTGCGCGCGACCGATCGCGATTCCCGCCGAGACACCAACGCCGTGGAGCGCAAAGCTGACCATCAGCGCGGCCCCCGGGCGGCGGGAACCCCTGCTACGATCGCTCGCCGAAGCCGTCGTGGAAGAGCGCGGCGATCTCGCGCATCGCTGCCACTTCGTCCGGTCCATCGGTCTCGAGCCTGACCGTGGTCCCGACGGAGGCCGTCAGCAACATGACGGCGACGATATTGCGCGCGCTGGCGCGCCGTCCCCTGACCACGAGGGACACCTTGCAATGAAAGCGGGAGGCAATATGGACGATCTTGGCGCACGCGCGGGCGTGCAATCCGAGCCGGTTGGAAATGGCCAGTTCGCGGGTTTGCATCGAACACCTCCGGCGTTTGGTGAAAATAAAAACCCCCGCCGCAATGCGACTGGATACAACCGTTGGTCGGCGGATTCATCCGTTGGTTCCGCAAACTTTCGACTCCGTCATGTTTCCCGGTGCATCCGGGAGGCCTTCATCGTCACAGGCCATTGATGGGTAACGGGTGTAACCGCTTACTGTCCCTCGCCGAAATAATCGCCGATCAATGCCACGATGGCGTCCATCGCCGCCGTTTCGTCCGGGCCGTCAACCTCGACCTGCACCTTGGCCCCCTTGCCCGCCGCCAGCATCATGACTCCCATGATGCTTTTGGCATTGACCTTGCGGCCGTTGCGCGACATCTGCACGTCGCACTGATACGTCGCGGCGAGTTGCGTCAGCTTCGCCGAGGCCCGCGCGTGCAGGCCCAGCTTGTTGATGATCTCAACCTCGCGCTGCTGCATAGACCGGATCGACCTCGATGCGCACCACGCCGTCGCAACCACCGGAAATCGCCTTCTTGATCAATAAGTCCATGCCCTTCGCGCGATAGGTGAATGCGCGCACCAGCATCGGCAGGTTGACGCCCGCCACCACTTCCACATGGCCGGGCAGGAGCAATTTGCTCGCAAGGTTGCACGGCGTGGCGCCATAAATGTCGGACAGGACCAGCACGCCGTCCCCGGTATCGAGCTTGGCCACGGTTTCCTTCGCGGCCGGCAGCAGGTGAAATGGATCGTCGCTCGACGAGACCGACAACGTCTCGAACTGCGGCGGACGCGCTCCCAGCACGTGCGTGACCGCCTTGACCAGACTGTCCGGCAGCGTGTCGTGCGCGATGATGAGAATGCCGATCATGAGGCTGTCCGGTGACTGGCGTGTGACGCCCGCACACACTCCCAAAATGGTAGCACGATGGGTGCCGCGGTACCCGGTGACCAAACTACCGGCAGGCGCGCTCCAGTGCGTCGACAAACATGCCGGCCACGTCGAAGCCGGACTGCTGGGCGATCTCCACGAAACAGGTCGGGGACGTGACGTTGACCTCGGTCAAGCAGGGTCCGATCACGTCGAGCCCGACGATCAAAAGGCCCTCCGCCCAGAGCTTGGGACCGAGCGCCACGGCAATCTCACGCTCGCGTGATGTGATTGGCCGGGCTTCGCCGCGTCCTCCGGCCGCCAGGTTGCCGCGCGTTTCGCCCGGCTTCGGAATGCGGGCAAGCGTGAACGGCACGACCTCGCCACCGATCACCAGGATGCGTTTGTCGCCAGCGACGATCTCCGGCAGGAAGCGCTGCACCATGACCATCTGCCGGCCGAGGTGGGACACCGTCTCGATGATCACGTTGCGGTTGGGATCCGCCTTGCCGATGCGGAAGATCGACGCGCCGCCCATGCCGTCGAGCGGCTTGATGATGACGTCTTCGTGCAAGTCGATGAACGCGCCGATCAGCGCCGCGTCGCGCGTGACGAGCGTGGGCGCGATGAATTCGGCGAATTTGGTGATCGCCATCTTCTCATTGTTGTCGCGGATCGCACGCGGGCGGTTGAAGACGCGTGCGCCTTCGCGCTCGGCGCATTCGAGCAGGTACGTCGAATACACGTACTCCATGTCGAAAGGCGGGTCCTTGCGCATGATCACCGCCGCGAAGTCCCTAAGCGGGCGCGTCTCAGGCTCGCCCGCGCGATACCAGGCGTGGTCGTCGGCCGACAAGGTCAGCGCGCGCGCGGTCCCGCGCGTCACACCGGCATCCCAGAAAACATCGCCCTGCCCCAACGCAAAAATGCGATGCCCGCGCCGTTCGAGCGCGCGCATCATCGCGATGCTCGAGTCCTTGTAGGCCTTGAGCTCCGGCAGCGGGTCCAGGATGAAGGCGACGTCCATGGCGGTCAATGAAAGCTTCGCGGGCGAGCATCGTAACGCATTGCGCCCTGGCGCGTGGAACGAGGCACCCCTTTGCGACCCCCACCGCGGTCAGCACCTGTACCTCAGCCCGCGGTTGCCGTCCCGGCCTCGCGCGTCAATCGGGCCGCGACGGCCGGCAATGACGCGACTTCCGTCGCTTCCGTGGCAACCCGACCCTGGGTCAGGGTCACCACCGATTCCGCACATTGGACAAGATCGTCGGGGTCGTGCGTGATGAGCACCATCGGGATGCCGAAGCGGCGCTGCACATCGAGGAGATCGGCGCGCAAGCGCATCCGAAGCGCGGCGTCGAGCGCTGCAAACGGCTCGTCCAGGAGCAGCAGACGCGGGCGCGCCGCGAGGGCGCGCGCGAGCGCCGTGCGCTGGCGCTGACCGCCTGACAATTGTTCTGGATAGCTGCGCCGGACGTCCGCGAGCGCAAAGGATTCCAGCAACGCGTCGATTTCACGGCGCTGTTCACGCGTCAACGGCGCCGGCCACCAGTGCGAATGCGCTGCGGCGACGTTTTGCTCGACAGTCCGGTGCGGGAACAGGGCGTAATCCTGAAAAACATAGCCGACACGGCGTGCGCGCGGGGGCACGTCAATGCTGCGATCGCGATTCAGCCATACGCGGTCGTCGATGGCGATGCGGCCGCGGTCGGGGCGCACCAGGCCGGCCAACGCACGCAGCGTCAGCGACTTGCCCGCGCCGGAGGGACCGAACAGCGCCAGCCGATCCGTTTCCACGCAAAAGCGCACGTCGAGTTCGAACACCCGCCCCTGCGCGACGACGCGTTTGCCGATATCGACGTCGAAGCGCATGGTCACAGTCGTTGCAGCTTCAAGTGCCCGCGCTTGACCACCGCGCTGGCCGCCACCAACAGGATCACGCAAACCGCGGAGGCGATGACGACAAGACCGTTGGCAAGCGCGTCATCGCCGGAATAGACGGCTTCGTAGATGGCGATGGACAGCGTTTGCGTGCGGCCCGGAATGTTGCCGGCGACCATCAGCGTCGCGCCGAACTCGCCCATCGCTCGCGCGAATGCGAGCATGGTCCCGGCAGCGATGCCGCGCCACGCGAGCGGAAACGTGACCCGCGTGAACAAGGTTGCTTCCGTATAACCCAACGTGCGGCCCGCCCTTTCCAGGTCCGGGTCGACGGCTTCGAACGCCGACCGGGCCGCCTTGAACACCAGTGGAAACGCCACCACGGCCGCAGCGATGGACGCGCCCTGCCAGGTGAACACGAGTTCGATGCCAAGACTCGCCTCGAGCCAGTGGCCCAGCGCACCATTGCGACCGAGCGCAACCAGCAGGTAGTAGCCGAGAACGGTCGGCGGCATCACCATCGGCAGCAGCAATATCGCGTCGACGACGTCACGGCCCGCGAAGTCGAACTTCGCAAGCAGCCCGCCGGCGGCAATGCCGGCCAGCGCCGCGAGCAGCGTTGCCCACGCCGCGACCTTCAGCGTGAGCAGCAACGGAATGAGCGCGGCGTCGAACATCCAGAGTTGGGAAATCAGGGCGCGCGGAAGCCGTAGCGCGCGAGGATTCGTCGGCCCGGCGCGTCGGCAACATACGCCACGAACGCCATCGCGAGCCGCGGCTGTTTGGTGCCGCTCACGACGGCGATCGGGTATCGGACTGGTGTGGGCGTGGCGGTGTCGAAGGCAATCTTGACCGCATTCGCCATGATCGCAGCGTCGGTGGCGTAGACAAAGCCGGCATCGGCTTCTCCGCGCGCAACGTAATCAAGCGCCTGACGCACGTTCTGCGTGAATACCAGTTTCGGCGCGAGCACCGTCCAGAGCCCGGCGCCTTCGAGCGCTCCCTTTGCATATCGGCCTGCAGGCACCGTCTGCGGGCTGCCCATGGCAATCCGCCGGAAACGCGGTGTGGCGAGCGCCGACAAAGCGCCGACGGGCGCCGCCGCAGCGGGAGCGATCAGCACGAGCTGATTCGCGGCAAAGTCGCGGCGCGTCGCAGGCCGCAGCAATTGGTCCCGCTCCGCGCGATTCATCGCCTCCTGGTCCGCGGATGCGAACACGTCGGCCGGCGCGCCTTTGGCAATCTGTGCCAGCAAGACGTCGGATGCGGCAAAGTTGAACACGACGGACGCTCCCGGATTCGCCGCCTCGAACGCCTTGCCGATCTCGCGGAACGCATTGGTCAGGCTCGATCCCGCGGACACAACGAGTTCCTGCCCCGACGCCTGCGCGCTCGCGACTGCCACCAACATGCCCAGGATGCCGAGCCAAGACCGCATGCCGCCCCGCCGTATTCGTCGATATATGACGAAGGGCGCAATATACCGTGCGATATCGCGACGGTCCAGCGGGGGTCAGCGCGCGAGCAGCGCCAGGACTGCCCGGATATCGGCGGCGCCCGCTTTCGCGGCGGCGCTCTCGATCCGGCGGTAGCGCCGCACGACATCGACGCCGAGCGGCGTCAGCGCCGTCCCGCCACCGCGGCTGCCCCCGGCCTCGGCATCGACGACGGGCGACTTGAAACACCGGTTCATGGTGTCGACGAGCAGCCAGGCGCGGCGATACGACATGCCGAGATCCTTGGCGGCCGAGGTAATCGATCCGGTCCTGGCGATCGCCACGAGCAGGTCGATCTTCCCGGGTCCGACGGCGATGTCGTCGCCCCGGGTGATGCGCAGGCGGAAATTCACTTCGGTTGTTTTCGGCATATCGGCGATTGCTTACACAGGGATTGCCGCGTCAGCCCCGCGGCGGCAGCGACTTTCGCGCGAGGTTCGGCCGCGGCCCGAAACTCGGCTTGAGCACACGCGATTTTCCAGCGAGTTGCAACGCGGTCGTTAACGCCTGCTCGAGCTGGCGGTCGTGCCTGGCAACCGTGTCCTGTGGCGCATTGTCGACCTCGATTTCCGGATCGGTGCCGTAGTTTTCGACGCCCCAGCCGACGTCGCCGAACCAGAACGAATATTCCGGCTGCGTGGTCTCGCTGCCGTCGACGAGCAAATGCCGCGGCCAGATTCCGATCACCCCGCCCCAGGTGCGCGTGCCCACGAGCTTGCCGATGCCCATGAGTTTGAAGCAGTGCGAGAAGATGTCACCATCCGAGCCCGAGTGTTCGTTGGTCAGCGCGACCAGCGGGCCGGCGGGCGATTCACTTGGATAGGGCTCCGGCTGGCCCCAGCGCATCATGTTGTAGCCGATGCGCTTCCGCGCGACTTTTTCGAGCAGCAGTTGCGAGACATGTCCGCCGCGGTTGTAGCGGACGTCAACGATCAGCGCGTCGCGGTCGCATTCCGTGCTGAAGTAGCGATGGAACTCGGCGAAGCCCGCCGACATCATGTCCGGCAAATGCAGATAGCCGACGCGTCCGCCGGAATTGGCGTGCACCCAGCTGCGATTGCGTTCGACCCATTCGCGATAGCGCGCGGGCACTTCGTCCGCCAATGTCGTAACCAACACGGTGCGCGAGGACTTCGCGGATCGAGCGCCCTTGGCCGAAGCAAGCGTGAGTTCCACCTTGGTCCCCGCCTGATGCACGAGGAGTGCCTGCGGCGGGCGGTCGCGCGCGACCGGCTGGCCGTTGACCGCAACGATGCGCTCGCCGACCCTGGCCTGCACGCCGATCGCATTCAGCGGCGAATCCGCCACCGCATCCCACGCGTCGCCGTCAACGATGCGCGCGATCTCGTAGCCCGCGCCACCTTCCACTGATCGCAGCTCCGCGGCGAGATGGCCCAACGCGATCTGCGGCGGCCGGCGATGATCGCCGCCCATCTCGTAGGCGTGTGATGTCCCGAGCTCGCCCTGCATTTCCCAGATCAGGTCGGAGAGTTCGCCGCGCGTCGCCACGCGTCCGAGCAACGGCTCATACCGGCGATAGATCGCGTCCCAATCGGTGCCCGACATGTTCGCCACCCAGAAGTGGTCGCGTTGCAGCCGCCAGACCTCGTGCAGCATCTGCCGCCACTCGCGGCGCGGATCAACCGACAAGCGGATGCGGCTCAAGTCGA
>JAYTIR010000258.1:0-6468 GCA_043731765.1 Burkholderiales bacterium | reverse complement strand
CTCGACCTTGATCACCGTCGCACCCATGTCGGCCAGCAGTTGCGTGCACCACGGGCCGGCGAGGACGCGCGACAGGTCGAGGATGGTCAGATGGGAGAGCGGGCCGGCACTCACAACGCGAACGCTTGCTGCAGGACGGCGAGTGACGCCCGTAGAGTTGCAGGGCTGACGGCCCCGAGGCGCGCAATGAGCCGCGACTTTTCCAATGCCCGGACCTGGTCGACGAGGATCAGCCCGGCCTTGCCGTCGAAGCGCATCGCGATCCGGAACGGCGCGGGCTTCCCGGAAGTTGCCATCGGGAGAACGATGACCGTGCGCAGGAAATCGTGCAACTCCGGCGGCGACACCACGACGCATGGAGCGCTCCTCTTGCCCGCCGGGCCAAGGGCCCGCCAGATGTCTCCGCGCTTCACGACCATTCGAGGTCCCCGGTCAACGGATGCTCGCCCGCGGCAGCGATCTGTCTGCTGGCCTCGGCCCAGCCGGCGCGGACGGCCTTGCGCGGCTTGCGCAGCACAATGTTCCTTTTCTCGACAAGCAACTCCACTTCATCCTGGATGCCAGCCTGGGCGAGCATCGCCACGGGAATGATTACCCCATGCGAGTTGCCCACCTTGCGGATAGTCGTTTTCATGTGACGCGGCCTGTTATAACTATGTTATAACAAATGGATTCACCCAGTCAAGAGGTACACCATGTCGGGGCAAGCTGGGTCTTGTCGATGCCCGGCCGCAAAGCATCGTCAGTGGTGACGAACGCTTACTCGGGCACGCCGGCCTTGCGCAGTCCTGCGACGAAGTGCGCCTTGTCCAACGCAATCGATTCCGGCGTGGAGGTCGGGTAGAACCGCGCCTGGTACCGTGCGATCGTGAACCCCGGCACCGCCTTGAGCAGCCTGTTCTTCGCCTGCGCGGCCTTCGCCGTGTCGCCGCGCATCGCGTAGGCCGCGGCCAGGTTGGCATCCCGGTACCAGACGGGCCAGTCGGTTTCGCCACGCCCGCATTCTACGATCGCGCTGTCATACGCCCCCAGCACCACATGCGCCATGCACGCCAGCAGCGCATCGTCAGCATTGGGACGGCCCCGGAGCTCTCGCACCTTCGCCACGACTTTCAACGCCTCTCCCGGCCTGCCCGCATCGAGATAGATCCATCCGCGATCGAAGAGGGGCGCGATCCGTGTCGGATCGAGCTCTTGCGCGCGATCGAGCGCGGCGGACGCGGCCTCGATGTTGCCGCGAATCCTGAGAGCGCTGCCGCGCGTATCCCATCCGATGACGTCCCGCGGATCGAGCGTCACCGCCCGCAACGAATCGGCGTCCGCATCTGCAATCAGCGGTGCCGGGTCGACGGAGAAGTCGAAGTAGTACAGGTCATAGCTGGCCCACGCTCGCAAAGCCCAGCCGCGCGCGAAAGTCGGGTCGAGCTTGATCGCGGCATCGGCGAGCCGGCGCATCTCGCGTGCCCTCGCGACCGGATCGGAGAACGAGACCGCCCAGCCCTGATCGACGAGGTCCTGCGCACCTGCCGCCTTGACGCCAGTGGCCGCGGCGTTCCGCTGGATCGCTCCGCCCAGCAGACTGCGCGCCGCAACGGTCAACTGGCGGACGATCGCTTCCGTGTCGCCGAGCTGCGCGCGATCGACGGTCTTGCGAGCGCTTTCGATCTGCCGGCCGTCGCCCGTGTCGACCAGGCGCAGTGTGATGGCCACCTGCGCGCCACTCGGTCGCACGTCGCCTTCAACGATGAAACGCACGTTCGCTTCACGTCCGACCGCCTTCGCATCCGCAATCTTGCCGGCATACCGCTCGGCTGCGCCCGGAGGAACGACCCGCACGTCGCGCATGCTGTCGCCGAGCGCGCGCGTGACGTCGGCGGTGAGCTGCGCCGCCGTCGCGACGAGCGCGGGATCGCCCGGTGCCGCGGTGAATGGAACGATCATCACCGAGCGCACCGAAGCCGCCTGTGCCAGCGGCTCGGAGGCGGCACCCGATCGCAGCACGTGCCAAGCCACCACGAGCGCGACGCCCAGCAATGCGATCGCACCCGCGGCCACGAGCACGCGCCGCGAGATCAGCGTCCCGGACTTCGGCGCGGGCGCGGCGGCGGGCGGCTTCGAGTCGGGCCCCCGCCCCAGCGCAACCCGGTATGCATGGATCGGCTTGCTGATGTTTTTGACTTGCTGCAGGCCGGCGTCCACGAACTCGACGCCGAGATCTTCGCGCACCTGCTCCCACACCGCGGCGGCCACGCAGATGCCCCCCGGCTCCGCCAGCGTCTCCAGCCGTGCGGCGACGTTGACGCCGTCACCCAAGATGTCGTCGCCTTCGACGATGATGTCGCCTAAATTGATGCCGATGCGGAACTCGATCTTCTCGTCGGCGGCGACGTACAGGTTGCGTGCACCCAACTCGCGCTGAACCTCCACCGTGCAGCGCAGCGCGGAGGTCGCGCTCGCAAATTCGATCAGCAGGCCGTCACCGCTGGTGTGAACGATGCGCCCCCCGTGCTCAGCGATCTTGGGGTCGACGAGCTCCGCGCGCAGCGCGCGCAATCGCTCATGTGTGCCGGCCTCGTCACGCTCCATCAGCCGCGAATAGCCGACCACATCGGCGGCGACGACGGCGACGAGCTTGCGAATGACCGGCATCGTGGTCCCCGGTCCCGGTCGCATCCGCCTAGTCGAGCGCCTTGGCGATGTCTTCCACGACTTTTTTCGCGTCGCCGAATACCATCATCGTCTTGTCGTTGTAGAAGAGCGGATTGTCGAGGCCCGCGTAGCCGGTGGCCATCGAGCGCTTGTTGACGATGATGGTGCGCGCCTTGTGCGCCTCGAGTATCGGCATGCCGTAGATGGGGCTGCCCTTCACCTCCGCCAGCGGGTTCACGACGTCGTTCGCGCCCAACACCAGCACCACGTCCGTCGAACCAAAGTCGCTGTTGATGTCATCCATTTCGAACACCTGGTCGTACGGCACCTCCGCTTCGGCCAGCAGGACGTTCATGTGGCCCGGCATGCGCCCGGCGACCGGATGGATCGCGTAGCGGACGCTGATTCCCTTATGGCGCAGCTTGTCGGCCATTTCCTTGACCGAGTGTTGCGCGCGCGCTACGGCCAAGCCATAACCCGGCACGATGATGACCGAATCCGCGTTGCCCAGCATGAACGCGACGTCATCGGCCGACCCGGATTTCGCGGTTTTTTTATTGGGATCGTCGACCACCGTGCCACCTTCCGCGCCGAAGCCGCCCAGGATCACGCTGAAGAACGAGCGGTTCATCGCCTTGCACATGATGTAGGAGAGGATGGCACCGCTCGACCCGACCAGCGATCCGGAAATGATCAGCATCGGGTTATTGAGCGAAAAGCCGATTCCCGCCGCCGCCCAGCCCGAGTAGCTGTTGAGCATCGAGATGACCACCGGCATGTCCGCGCCGCCGATCGGGATGATGATAAGGAAGCCTAGAAGGAACGCGAGCGCCGTCATGACGAGATACGGCAGCCACTTGCTGTCGTCGGCCAGGAAGAACCAGATACCGAAGCCGATCATGGCAATGCCTACAGCGAGGTTCACCATGTGCTGCATGGGAAACACTATTGGTGCGCTCTTGATGCGCCCCGACAGCTTGCCGAACGCAATGACCGAACCCGAGAACGTGATCGCGCCGATGAACGTGCCGATGAAGAGCTCGAGCTTGTTGCCCATGGGGATGGGATCGTGCAGGCCAAGTGCCGTCGGATTGTTGACGGCGGCCACCGCGATCAGCACTGCGGCCATGCCGACCAGCGAGTGAAAGGCCGCGACCAGCTCGGGCATCTGCGTCATCTGCACGCGGCGCGCGATGACCGCGCCGATGGCGCCGCCGACGACGATTCCGGCCAGGATCATCCCGACGTTCTTGGTGTTGGAATAAACGAGTGCCAGCGTGACCACGACGGCGATGGCCATGCCGATGATGCCGAGCGTGTTGCCACGGCGCGCCGTCGTCGGGTGCGACAGGCCTTTGAGCGCGAAGATGAAACAAATCGACGCGACGAGATACCAGAGGGCGACCTGATTGGCGCTCATGGGCCGCTCCTAATGTTTCTCGGAAGGCGCGGCCTTCGGTTCTTTTTTCTTGAACATCTCCAGCATTCGCTGCGTGACCAGGAAACCGCCGAACGCGTTCACGGCGGCCATGGTGACCGCCGCCACGCCGACCCAGCCGCCCCAGTCGAACACCGCGGGTCCGGCCGCCAGCATCGCCCCGACGAGGATGATCGCCGAGATCGCGTTGGTCACCGACATGAGCGGCGTGTGCAGCGCCGGCGTCACGGTCCAGACGACGTGATAGCCGACGAAGATCGCGAGCACGAACACGATCAGGTTGACGACGATGGGATCAGGGGCAGTCATTTCAATCTCCTCATTTCTTCGCCACGGCCTTGCCTGCATCGCAGATCATCGTCGCCTGTACGATTTCGTCGTCGCGCGCCAACGCGAAGTCACCCGACTTCAAATTGAGCGACAGCGCGAGGAAGTTGAGCACGTTGCGCGCGTACAGCGCCGAGGCGTCGGTGGCAACCAGCGCAGGCAGGTTGGTGGTGCCGACGATTTTCACGCCATTCTTCACGACGATCTTGCCCGGCTCCGAGCCCTCGACGTTGCCGCCCTGCTCCACCGCCAGGTCGACCAGGACCGCGCCCGGTTTCATGGCGGCGACGGTCGCGGCCTTGATCAGCTTCGGCGCCGGACGGCCGGGAATCAACGCGGTCGTCACGACGATGTCCACGACCTTGCAGCGCTCGTGGATGATGTCGGCCTGCCGCTGCATCCATTCCGGCGGCATCGGACGCGCATACCCGCCGACGCCTTCCGCGATCTTGCGTTCCTCGTCGTTCGCATAAGGCACGTCGACGAATTTGGCGCCGAGCGATTCAACCTGCTCCTTGACCGCGGGCCGCACATCGGAGGCCTCGATCACCGCGCCCAGGCGCTTGGCGGTTGCGATCGCCTGCAGCCCCGCCACGCCGACGCCCATGATTAGTACGCGCGCGGCCTTCACGGTGCCGGCCGCGGTCATCAGCATCGGGACGAATTTCGCGTACTCGTTGGCCGCGATCATGACCGCCTTGTAGCCGGCGATGTTGGCCTGCGACGACAGCACGTCCATCGCTTGCGCGCGCGAAATGCGCGGCAGCGATTCGAGCGCAAATCCGGTGACGCCTGACGCTGCACACGCCTCGACGCCGGCGGCGTCGAAGGGATTGAGGAGACCGATGAGCGTCGCGCCGGACTTGAGTTGCGGCAGCTCTTCGGCCGTTGGCGCGCGCACCTTGAGCACGAGGTCCGCGCCAAGCGCCTCCGCCGCGCCGCCCAGCTTCGCGCCGACTGCGGCGTATTCGGCGTCCGGAATGTTGGAACCGGTGCCGGCGCCGGTCTCAACGAGAATTGTGTGCTTGCCGCTGGCGGCGAGCTTCTTGACCGTTTCCGGCGTGGCGGCGACGCGCGTCTCGCCCGGGCGGGTTTCGCGTGGAATGCCGATCAACATGGAAATTCCCCTGCAATGCGCCGCGCCGGCGGTACGCGGGCGGCTTCGTTCTCAGTTTGGTTCTCGGTTTCGTTCTCGGTTTCGTTCTCAGTTTCGTAATTCGCCCGTCATGTTACACCGCGTGCGCGATTGCTTTCCCGAGATCGGTCGTGGTCGCGCGGCCGCCCAGGTCCGGCGTGCGCGGCGCCGCCGGATCGGCCAATACGCGCTCGATGGCCGCGACGACGGCATTCGCCGCGTCCTTGTGGCCGAGAAAATCCAGCATCAGCGCGCCCGACCAGATCTGGCCGATCGGATTGGCGATGCCCTTGCCGGCGATGTCGGGCGCCGAGCCATGCACCGGCTCGAACAGCGAGGGAAAGGTGCGCTCGGGATTCAAATTGGCCGACGGCGCAATGCCGATCGTTCCGCACACCGCGGGTCCCAAATCCGACAGAATATCGCCGAAGAGATTGGAACCGACGACCACATCGAAGCGCTCGGGCCGCTGCACGAAATGCGCGCTCAGGATGTCGATATGGAACTGGTCGGTGCGAATGTCTGGATATGCTTTTGCAATTTCCGTGAACCGCTCGTCCCAATAGGGCATCGTGATCGAGATGCCGTTCGACTTGGTCGCGGAGGTGACGTGTTTCCGGGGACGCGTACGCGCCAGCTCGAACGCGAATTTCATGATCCGGTCCACGCCCTTGCGCGTGAACACCGATTCCTGGAACACGATCTCGCGCTCGGTGCCTTCGAACATCCTGCCGCCGACGGATGAATATTCGCCTTCGGTATTTTCGCGCACGACGACGAAGTCGATGTCGCCGGGCTTGCGATTGGCAAGCGGCGAGGGGATGCCGGGCATCAGCTTGCACGGACGCAGGTTCACGTACTGGTCGAAGCGCCGGCGGAACTGGATCAGCGAACCCCAGAGCGACACGTGATCGGGCAC
>JAYTIR010000257.1:0-1584 GCA_043731765.1 Burkholderiales bacterium | reverse complement strand
AGGCCCCGCTGGATCGAAGCGTTGATTCCGGAGAGCGCCTTCAGCCGCTCGAGCAGCGTGAGCAGGGCTGCCGTGTACGCCAGGAATATCGGCAGGTCGAGCTTGCCGTCCTCGCTCTGGCCCAGCGCGATCCAGATGATGACCGCCACCGCGAGCACCGCGAGTATCTGCGTGATCGGCGAACTGGCCGCGCTGGCGGAAGATTGCTTCGACATCGAGTTGCGCAGCGCATTGGCGGCCTTGACCGCGCGCTCGCGCTCGTAATTCTCGCCGCCAAAGATCCGCACGATGCGATGGCCGCCGATCATTTCCACCAGCACATGCGTCAACGCGGCCGTGCGCGTCTGGACGTCGCGCGCGATGCGGCGCAGGCGCCGGCTGAAGTAGCGGATCACGACAGCGACGACCGGCAGGATCACGAACGTCCAGAGCGTCAGCCGCCAGTTGAAATACATCAGCAACCCGAAGCTCGCCAGGATCGTCATCGTGCTGCGGATCGCGGTCGTGATCGTGTTGGACGCGGCTGACGCTAGCTGATGCGCGTCGAATGTGAGTTTCGATTGCACGACGCCGCCGGGCGTGACGTCGTAATACGGCGTGGGCAGCTTGAGGAGCTTGTCGACCAGCGCCCGGCGCAGGTCGAACACGACCCGGAAGCCCGTGTAGGCCATGCCGTAGTCGGAAATGAAGGAGCCGATGCCGCGCAGCACGAACACGCCGACGATGGCGAGCGGCAACCACTTGGTCTTTTGGGGGTCCGGATTCTGGAAGCTCTGGACGACCGGTACGACCATGTACATCATGATCGTGTCGCCGGCGGCGACCACGACCATGCCGACGACCGCGAGCCCGAACGCCCACCAATAGGGGTGAACGTAACGCAGCAGGCGCGAATACAGGTGGAGTCCGGGGGTCATCAAGGCCTGGGAAGCGGCGGTGCGTCAGGTGGACGCGCTGGCTTTTGGCGGCGCGTCCGGTGCCACGGCTACGCATCGAGGGTCGCGAATTATAGCAAAGGGTTCTTGCCGTCCACGGCGGGGGGCGTCGGCAACGATTCGCTCGCGAGTCCGTCCTCACCGTGCAGCGGCGGTGCTTCCTGCGCGGGCTTGGTCGCGATCGACGCAGTCGTAGGCGGCGCCGCAAGCGGTGCCCGGGGCGAGGTCCTGTGCTTGACGCTCGCTTCCAGCAGTTGCTTGTACAACAGCACAAGTTTCAAGGTCATGGCCGAGGCCGTCAGCGGTTCAATCGCGCGGCGCGCGTTGGCGCCGAGCCGGCTTCGCGCATCCGCATCGAGCAGAGTTCGCATGTGCGCCGCGAGCCCGGGCACGTCGCGCGACGCGCACACCAATCCGGCGTCGTATTCCTGCACGAGTTCGGCGGCGCCGGATTTGCTGGTCGTGATGACCGGCAGCGCGCACGCGAGGGCCTCCAGCGCCGCGTTCGGGAACGGATCGTAAATGGTCGGGAGGACAAAGGCGTCGGCGCTCCCGTAAATAGGCTTTACGTCCATCTGCGGGCCGAGGAAGGTAATCCTGTCGCGGACCCCGAGGGAATGCGCCAGGCGTATATAGCGGTCGATGTGCT
>JAYTIR010000256.1:0-1868 GCA_043731765.1 Burkholderiales bacterium | reverse complement strand
GATCTTCGAAACGCACCTTGATCCCGGTCGGGTCGAGCGAAATGTCCCGGTGCGGAATGTTCTCGGTCTTCAGCACTTCATCGACCAGCTTGACCGTCGTTGCGTCGATGCGCACATTCGACTTGTTGGTCGATACCTGCACCGCCGGAACCTCGGGGAAAAAGTTGGGGACGGTGTAGAGGGCGGCCACGACCAGCAGCACGATGATGAGCAGGTACTTCCACAACGGGTAGCGATTCATGGGTCAGGCCGGGAAAAGGTGAAGAACGGATGCACGGCGGGCGGCACGGGAAGCGGCGTGCTCGCACACGCCGGATGGCCCCCGTGCTACAGCGATTTCAGCGTGCCTTTCGGCAGCAGCAATTGCACGGCGGCGCGCTGGACCTTGAGTTCGACATTGTCGGCGACTTCGAGGTCCAGGTAGTTGTCGGATAACTTCTTGACCTTGCCGGCGATGCCGCCGGAAATCACGATCTCGTCGCCGACCTGCAATGCGGTAAGCATCGCGCGGGTTTCCTTCGCCCGCTTTTGTTGCGGGCGGATCAGGAAAAAATAGAAGGCGACAAAGATCGCGACCATGGGCAGGAACGTCATGATCGGATCTCCGCCGGCGGCCTGTGCGTATGCGTTGCTGATGAACATGTTCCTGTCTCCTTGAGGTCTTGGCGCGGGCCCGCGGGGGCGGCCTGGAATAGTGTCGCTAATGCGTGCCCGAAGGGTTGGGGCGGACGCTGGAAAGTCAACTGGCTATTCTAGCATGGCAGCGCGATCCTGTTGAAATTGCTGGACAAATTCGACAAAGGTAGCCTCCTCGATGGCGGTGCGCAGGCCACGCATCAAGTCCAGGTAGTAGTGCAGGTTATGCAGCGTATTGAGGCGGGCGCCGAGGATCTCGTTCACCCGTTGCAGATGATGCAGATAGGCGCGGGTGAAGTTGCGGCACGTGTAGCAGCCGCAGGATTCGTCGAGCGGACGGGTATCGTCACGGTGCCGGGCGTTGCGGATCTTGATGTCGCCGAAACGGGTGAACAGCCATCCGTTGCGTGCATTGCGGGTCGGAATCACGCAGTCGAACATGTCTACGCCATGCGCGACCGCGTGGACGATGTCTTCCGGGGTGCCGACGCCCATCAGGTAGCGCGGGTGGGTCGCCGGAAGGTGCGGCGCCACGTGCTCCAGTGTCCGCCGCATGTCCGGTTTCGGCTCGCCGACGGAGAGTCCGCCGATCGCGTAACCGTCGAAGCCGATCGCCGCCAGTTCGCCGCGCGACTCGTCGCGCAGATCCTCGTACATCCCGCCCTGGACGATCCCGAACAGCGCGTTGGGATTGCCCAACCGGTCGAACTCAGCGCGCGAGCGTCGTGCCCAGCGCAGCGACATCTGCATCGAGCGCGCGGCCGCGTCGTGCGTCGCCGGATACGGCGTGCAATCGTCGAAGATCATCGCAATGTCGGAGTTGAGCACGTGCTGGACCTGCATCGACACTTCGGGCGTCAGCAACATCTTGTCGCCATTGACCGGCGAGGCGAAATGGACGCCTTCTTCGATGATCGTGCGCATCGCGCCGAGGCTGAACACCTGGAAGCCGCCGGAGTCCGTGAGCAGCGGCCGCTGCCAACCCATGAAGCGGTGCAGGCCCTGGTGTTTCGCGATGACGTCGAGTCCCGGCCGCAGCCACAAGTGAAAGGTGTTGCCCAGCACGATTCCGGCGCCCAGCGCTTCGAGTTCGTTCGGCGCCATCGCCTTCACCGTTCCGTAGGTGCCGACCGGCATGAACACCGGCGTTTCCACCGCGCCGTGGTTAAGCGTCAGCGTCCCGCGGCGGGCGCGGCCATCGGTGTGGGAAACGGAGAATCGCATCATGAAGG
>JAYTIR010000255.1:0-2134 GCA_043731765.1 Burkholderiales bacterium | reverse complement strand
AGGCGAATTGATCTGCGTCTTCGGTTGCGGTGGCGACCGCGATGTCGGCAAGCGCCCGGAAATGGGTCACATCGCGGCGCGCTTCGCCGATCGTGTGGTGGTGACCAGCGACAACCCGCGCAGCGAAGACCCGGTGGCCATCGCCAACGCGATCGCGCGCGGCGTGCGCGATGAAGGCAACCGCCGCTGGACGATCGAGACCGAGCGGCGTGATGCGATCCGCAACGCGATCGGCGCCGCGAAAACTGGAGACGTCGTGCTCATCGCCGGCAAGGGCCATGAAACGTATCAAGAGCACCAAGGCGTGCGCACGTCGTTTTCCGACGCCGTCGAGGCCGCGGCCGCGTTGTCGGCGTGGGGCGCCGCATGATGGATACGGCCACTGCCGCGCGGGCTGTGGATGGACAGCTGATCGGCGAAAACGTCGCGTTCCGGCGCGTCGTCACCGACAGCCGTGCGCTCGAATCCGGCGACCTTTTCGTCGCGTTGAAAGGCGAGCGCTTCGACGGTCACGAATTCGTCGCCGCGGCGCTGGCGCAAGGCGCCACCGCGGCGCTGGTCGCGGCGGATCGCGTAGTTGCACTGGACGGGGACCTGATTGCGGTGCCCGATCCCCTTGCCGCGCTCGGCCGCCTCGCGGCCTTCTGGCGCGGGAAGTTCGACCTCCCGCTGGCGGTCGTTGTCGGCAGCAACGGCAAGACGACGGTGAAGGAGATGACCGCGGCGATTTTCCGGGCCCACTTCGGCGAAGCGGACGTGCTGGTCACGCAAGGCAATCTCAACAACGCCATCGGCTTGCCGCTCACCTTGCTCCGCTTGCGAGAAGTGCATCGCGCGGCCGTGGTTGAACTCGGCATGAACCATCGCGGCGAAACGCGCGAACTGGGCGCGATCGCACAGCCGACGATCGCGATCGTCAACAACGCGCAACGCGAACACCAGGAGTTCATGGCGAGTGTTGCGGAGGTCGCCGCCGAACATGCGGATGCGATCCTCGTGCTGCGTCCGCGCGGAACCGCGGTCATCAACGCCGAGGACGCGCATGCCGATGTCTGGCGCGCGGCCGCTCGCGCTGCCGGCGCGGCCGTGGTGGACTTCGGCTTTCAGGACTGGGCCGATGTCTCGGCGCGCTGCACGCTGCACGCAGACGGCAGCGACATCGAATTGCGGACCTACGCCGGCAACGCGCGGGTCGAGCTGCATGTGCCCGGACGACACATGGCAAGCAATGCGCTGGCGGCGACCGCCGCCGCGCTCGCAGCGCGGTTGCCGATGGAAGCGATTCAGCGCGGTTTGGCGGCGTTTCGTCCCGTAGCCGGGCGGCTGGCAGCGCTTCACGCGGTTTCGGGCGCGCTGGTCATCGATGACACCTACAACGCGAATCCGGATTCCGTGCGTGCCGCCATCGATGTGCTCGCGCATGCCCCTGGTGCCAAGTGGCTGGTGTTGGGCGACATGGGCGAAGTGGGCGCGCAGGGTCCGGAGTTCCATCGGGAAATCGGCGCCTATGCGAAGGAGCGTGGCGTCGAGCGGCTCTTTGCGACCGGTGACCTGGCGCTGGAAAGCGTGGCTGCCTTTGGCGAAGGTGCCGAGCACGCGACCACCGTCGACGACCTCGCACAGCGCGTGAAGCACGCAGCCACCTCGGGCGTGACGCTGCTGGTCAAGGGTTCGCGTTCGATGCGAATGGAGCGGGTCGTGGCAGCGCTCACGGGTGACGCGAGGGAGTCGCACTGATGCTCGTGCTGCTCGCCGAACGGTTGGAACAGTATGCGCGCGCGTTCAACGTGTTCGGCTACATCACGCTGCGCGCAGTGCTGGCGACGATGACCGCACTGGTCATTTCATTCGTGGTCGGACCGCGGATGATCGCGTGGCTTGCGCACATGAAAATCGGCCAATCGGTGCGCGACGATGGCCCGCAGGCCCATCTGTCCAAGGCCGGCACCCCGACGATGGGTGGCGCGCTGATCCTGGTGTCGATTGCGGTCACCACGCTCCTTTGGGGCAATCTCACCAACCGCTTCGTCTGGGTCGTGCTGCTGGTGACCGTGGGCTTCGGCGCCATCGGCTGGGTCGACGACTGGCGCAAGGTCGTCCACCGGAATCCGAAGGGGCTTTCCGCGCGCACCAA
>JAYTIR010000254.1:0-3989 GCA_043731765.1 Burkholderiales bacterium | reverse complement strand
TCGCCGTCGGTATGTGCACGCGGCACGTGAAAGACAAAGACCTCGTCGCCGTTCAGGTAAAACGTCGCATCGGTCGAGAACGTGACAACGGGCAGCGCGACCTTGGGCTCGGGATTGGTCTTCATCCCCAGGAATTCAATGAAGCCCTCCGCCGACATCCGCTTCCGAACATTGTCGTGGGCGACGATCAGCGCACCGGCCTTGCCCAGGTTCGCATTGCCCCCGGTATGGTCGAAGTGCCAGTGCGTGTTCAGAACGAACTTCACCGGTTTGCTGCTGAGCTTTGCGATCGCCGCCTCGATCTTCGGCGTCAGCGGCGCGAACTGGTCGTCGATCACGAAGACCGCATCGTCACCGACCGACAGGCCCAGGTTGCCGCCTTCGCCAATCATCATGTACGTCGTGTCGGACAGCTTTTCGGTCTTGATTTCGACCTTTGTAAAGTCCTGCTGCGCGAGCGCGGGCAGCGATGCTGCGAAAAAAAGAAGAAGCAGAGACCGGAAGTGCGTTCGCATGATGCATTCCTTTTGTGGTGGATTATCGATCTTGCCGCAATGGGGTCGCAGCGTCAATCCGCGAGTTCGACGCTGGTTAGGCGTATTTGCAAGGCGCGTCTTCAAGTTGAGATGGGGATGGTGTGTGCGCGGCACTTGCCGTTTACCTCCACGGAAAGCGGGCAATTGGCGAGTCAGCAACCAAAAGAGCCCGGCCGCATTGCAGCGGCCGGGCTCTTCATATTAGTACTGATGAATTAGTGGCGACGCGGATTGTTCGGTGCGCGATCGAATCGATTCGGAACGCCGTCGCCGTCGCGGTCGCCGCGAGCCCAGCGTCCACGCTCCAGAGCCCAGCGATTGTCGCGCTGTTCCCAACGCGGTTCGACGAAACGATACCCGTGACGCTCGCGTTCCCAGCGGCCGGCGCTCCAGGCGTGGCGGTGGCCGCGCGCATCCCAGAATCCAGGAACCCAAAGATAGCCCGCTCGCGGGGCGGGAATGACTTCAACGCGCGCTGGGGGCGGCGCTGTGTTGAAATAAACAGTAGCAGCATTGCTGGAAATCGGAATCGAAGCCACGCCGCAGGATGCGACCCAAAGTGCAGCGACCAGCGGTTTACGAATGTTCATGGTGTATGTCTCCGTAGAGTGAACGAACATGATGCGCTCTGCAGTCTTTGCTTGCACACACGGCCACGATAGGACTATCGTATTTCGCCGTCTGTGCGCCAGATCACAGTGCTGCCAATAACGAGCAGGCTCATAATCGGCCGACCCCGGAAACCGCTCTTTACAATTCGTAACAAAGTGTTCTCGCAGGAACTCTCCCGCATCACCGCCCTGGCGCCAAGGCACGTTCCGGTGCCGCCGCCGACGGACACCCCACCGCGGCGCAGGAGGAGCCACGTCACCGCTCCTGCAGCCCGCTATCTGTGGGCCATGCTGCTGGCGCGCACCCTTGGGGTGCGGATTATCGCCTTCATCAACGAGGCGAGCACCGTGCGGCAGATCCTGGATCACCTCGGCGAACCGACCCTGCCGCCGCGCATCGCCCCCGCGCGGGGACCACTGCGGTGGGAGGCCGCCGCGGCTTCGCCACCGGCGGGCAACCGGCAGCCTTGTTAGCGCGCGCGATGGAACTCCTCGAATTAGGAGGGTATACTTTTGTCGCGGCAATGCCCCTTCGCAGGCGTAACCGCTGCGTCTAAAGCGAATCATTCCTATTTTCCAAAACACAATAACCCCGCGTGACAACCGAAGGAGGCAGAAATGCATGCAATGCGTGCACCCGTAGCGACCAGCGCGAAGGCCGACGCGAACAACGAATCCGATGTCCCGACTCAAACGAAACAGAAACAACCTGTTGACACTTCACACCTAGCGCGGCGCGCGTAAGACAACACCAAGGAGATCTGTGATGAGCATACCGTTTCGTCATACTCGAATCGTGACAGCCATGGCCGGACTTGCGTTCGCCGCTGGCGCGGGTCACGCGTTAGGCGCCGCGTTCGCGCTTGCCGAGCAGAACGTGATGGGTCTCGGCAATGCCTTTGCCGGCGCTGCGGCCACCGCCGAGGACGCAAACACCGTGTGGTTCAACCCCGCAGGTCTGGGGCGGCTCAGTTTGACGCAATTTGAGACCGCCGTGCACTTAGTCAAGCCGTCGGCCAAGTTTCACGATGAGGGTTCACAGCCGGCACTGGGACAAACGCTGGGCGGCACGGGCGGCGACGCAGGGGCGCTGGCGGCGGTGCCCAATTTGTACGGAAATCTGGCCCTCAACGACGCGTGGCGCGTCGGGATCGGGATCAACGTACCCTTCGGCCTCAAGACCGAATACGACAACGGGTGGCTTGGCCGCTACCAGGCGCTGAAGTCGGAAATCAAGACGATCAACATCAACCCGGCCGTCGGCTGGCGTGCGACCAAGGATTTCTGGCTCGGCGCCGGCGTGAACTATCAACAATTGAAGGCGACGCTCACCAACAACGTCAATTACACCGCCGCGCTGGCGCAGGGTTACGGTCAGCTTGCCGCAGCCGGGCAGATCCCCCCATCAGCCGTCCCCTCGCTGATCGCCGCGACGAGGGGACTGGACGCGTTGGTGACGAACAAAGGTGACGACTGGTCGTGGGGGTGGAACGTCGGCGCAATGATTAGCTTCAACGGCGATGCGAACAACGAGCCCGGGGCCAGCAGGCTCGGAATCGCCTACCGATCGAAGATCAAGTACAAGTTGACGGGTACCGCCGACTTCAACAATCCGACGGTACCGACGCTCGCCGGACCACTGGCCGCTCTCAACCCCGCCGTCCAAGGGGTGAGCGCAGCCATCAGCCAGTCCCGACTGTTCAACGGCGGGATCACGATCGACGTGGAGATGCCGGACACGGCGTCGCTCTCCTATTACCACAAGCTCAGCGACGACTGGGAAGTACTGGCCGACGTCACGTGGACTGGGTGGAGCAGCATCAAAGAAATCGCAATCGTCCGCACCACTGGGACCACGCTTGGCGTGTTGCCCGAGAACTTCAAAAACACCTGGCGGTATTCCGCCGGTGCCAACTACAATTTTTCGGAAAAACTCGTGCTGCGAGCCGGTGTGGCGTTCGATCAGAGTCCCGTCAACGACATCGACCGCAGCGCACGGCTTCCGGACAACGATCGCACCTGGCTCGCGGCTGGCGCCCGGTACAAATATACGCGGGCGATCAACTTCGACATCGCTGGTGCGTACATCTTTGTCAAGGATCCGTCCATCAATAACTCGGGCTTTCCGCCCACCGTCGCCGGGAACGGGCTCGTCAACGGCAACTACCGCAGCAACGTGTGGATCCTGTCCGCACAGATGAACTACCGGTTCCGCTAACTCGGCGTCGTACTCGACCGACGTAAGCCGCCCGCGATCCGTTTGCGGGCGGCTTTGTTTCGGAGGGCAGGATGTAACATTACGTTACTCGACTTCGCTTGCCGGCGCGCAGGAATTGCGCTTGAAGTCGCCGAGTCCGAAGCTGACGCCTCGCCTCTCACTCCGTCACACCCGCGGGAGTGCGGATCGTCGTGCATGTCCGGCTGGGCCTGCCGCCGGCAATCCGGCAAAGCGCTGCACCAGGAACCATGGTCAGCGCCTACGCTCTTCCCCCCGCGACAGTAGCAGTGACAGCGTCCCCGCCACCCCCGCTGCCGCCAGCGCCAGAAATCCGGCCCCCGCAAACGCGGGAGAGACAAACAGGGGAAAGGCGATCGGGCCTAAGACAAGTCCAGCATAGCTCGGCATTAGCAGCGCCCCGGTGTTCGCCGCTTCAAATCCAGGCGACAGCCGCGCGACTTCGGCCAGAAACACGCCATTCCAGCCGCTGGCGGTCAATCCGAACGCGAGCGAAATCACGAGCAGCGTTGCCGCGCCTAAATCCGCTGGAGCCAGTCCGATCATCAGCGCGCAAACGCTCATCCCGGCGCCGATGCCGCCGAGCCAGACGCGCGCGGTGGAAAA
>JAYTIR010000253.1:0-3805 GCA_043731765.1 Burkholderiales bacterium | reverse complement strand
GAGTGGCTGTTGCAGAACATGCCAGCGACCCGCGACGACATCAACGATTGGCTCGGGCGTTGGCTGCGCTCGCACGCCGAAGAAGCGCAGGCGATGGGCAAGGAGGCGGGCCGCGCTTTCGTGCAACTCGTGATCGGCATGGTGCTCGGCGCGATGATCGCGCTGCATGAAACGCTGCCGTTGGACCGGCGGCCGCTGGCCGCAGCAATGACCGAGCGCGCGGCGCGCGTGGGCTTCGCGTTTCGTCGTGTGGTGTTCGCGCAGGTGCAGATTTCTGTTTTCAACACGATCTTCACGGGCATCTACCTCGCGGTCGTGCTACCGTTTTTCGGCGTCGATCTGCCCTTCACCAAGACACTTATCCTCATCGCGTTCATCGCCGGGCTGCTGCCGGTGGTCGGCAACCTGATTTCGAACACGGTGATCGTCGTGGTGAGCCTTTCACATTCGCTGCAGGCCGCGATCGGGTCGCTGGTGTTCCTCATTGTCATCCACAAGCTGGAATATTTTCTGAACGCCCGCATCATGGGCGCGCGCATCCAGGCGCGCGCGTGGGAAGTGCTGATGGCAACGCTCGTTATGGAAGCGACGTTCGGCGCGTCCGGCGTGGTCGCCGCCGCGATCTACTACGCCTACCTCAAGGACGAACTGGCGGACCAGGGCCTTGTGTGACGCAGAAGACGCGGGGACCGAAACGCTCGAACCTCAGTGCTCTTGCTTGTCCTGGCGATCGCGCAGTCCTGTCACGCCGGCGCGAGCATGTGAATCGCGCATTCGAAGCTGTCGGAGGTGTGCGTGGCACCGCCGGCGGTCAGGGTAAAACTTTTGTCATAATCGTTGCCGCAATGGTCACAACGAGCCATTTGTGAATTCCTTTCGCCGTCTATGGAGACGGTTGCGAAATCATCTTCAGCACGTCGCCGGACTGTTCGCGGCGAACGTGGAGGGCAATATCTGCCAACGAAATGATGCCGATCGCCCTGTCTTCGGCATCCATGACAAGTAGGCGTCGCACCTGTTTCTCCTCCATGAGCTGGCACGCGTCCATCACGTCGCTGCCGGTCGGACACGAAAACACGTGCGAGGTCATGACCACGTGCGCTTTGGTTTGTTCCGGATTCAGCCCCATCGCGACGGCGCCGATGGTGATATCCCGGTCAGAAACCACACCGACTAGCTTTTGATCCTTCGACACCGGCAACAGGCCAATGCCCAAGTCGAGCATCATTCTCGCCGCTTCAGCCAGCGAAGTATCAGTGGTTATGGTCTCGACCGGACTGGTCATGATTTCGTCGACGTGCATCATTGACTCCTCTATTCGATGCCGACAATTCGCCGGCAGTGGATCGATGCCGGAAAGGACTTGCCCTCAGAGAAGACCTCGTTCGGCTGATCCGGGGACCGGTTTCGCCGATTGGGGTTGCCCTTGCCAAGGCATCAGTACTTTCGTTGCACGTTCCTGGCCGCGTCTTCAACTTTTTGGCCGCCGCGTTCGATGTCCTGTCCCGCGCCCGCTACGGTGTTGCAACCCGAAATCGCGGTCAGAGGGCCAAGCATTCCCAGCATCATCAATATCGTCAGAGCTTTACGTACCATGATCGATCTCCTTTTTGAAGACTGTCGTGGGCAGTGGAGGTCCACCAAGAAGAAGTATCCGTTTTCCTGCAGAACGCGTCTGTGCGCTGGCGTACGTGTGGCGCGGGTCTTCCCTTTTTCCGTTTGCATCGCGTCCGATCCAGCGGCATGCGCCGGATTGGCTTACGCGCCGGGCACCTGAACGCAGCGGACCGCGCCAAGGTAAACGCGAAAGCGGACGCGGTGCTGGGCGGTAAAGGCCGCTGATCAGGCGGCTGGAACTGTCGCCGCCGATGGAAGTCCGGATTCGCCTACGACGTGCGATCAAGCGCGCGGATGGCGTCCGCAATTTCCTGGCTCATCCGAGCCAGCGCGCGACTGTGGGCGGCGGCCAGCGAGTCATAGCCGGCGGTTCCGGTCGGCTCGCGAACGCTGGTGCGTCCGGTCTGCGCTTTGCCGTCCCTGGTCCGACGCACGATCCAGACCACATTCAGCGTCGCCGCATCACCAAGTGCTGAATCGAAGCTTTGCACTTCAATTGCTACCCGGAAGTCGGCATCCAGATTCAGGGACTGCTGGAACTGCGCTACGCGCGGCGTCCCGAGCAGGGTGACGAGGTTCTCGGCCACCACGCGCGAAATATTGCTCTGCAACGGCGACGCCCAGCGATTGAACTCGTCCAGCGATACCGAGTTGGGACCGGTGCTCACGACGATCTGCGGCAGGTCGACGATCGCAGGTATCGAAACGGGGCCGACGACCACGGAAATGTTCGGTGACGTTGCAGCGGGTGTTGCCGCAGGCGCCACGTTCCGACTCAACGTGTAGAAATTTGTCGGCGGGGTAGCGCACCCGACCGCGAGGACCGCTATGGCGCACAGAGCGCCGAGGGGGGCAATACGACGCATCAGCGTTTCTCCTCTGCCTTGCCCCGGATCAACATTTCGGGGTGACGTTCGAGATAGTCGACAAGGACACGCACCGAACGCGCCGCACGCGTGACCTCCTGCAACGTATCGCGCAGATCCTGCGGCGCCGGGGAGTCCTTGCCGAAGAGTGTCGAATCCGTATTTGTCAACACTCGATCCGCGCTGCCAATCGCCTTGCGCAAGTCCTCGAGCGTCCTGGTTCCCTCCGGCACGAGCTTCGCGTCGATACGATTCACCAGCGTGTCCGCGTCCTTGAGCGTCTGATTGAGCGTTGCGAGCGCATCCTTGACCTCGACGCCGATCGCGTTGAGCGGCATGTTGTCGACCTTCGTGAGGATGCTGGACAGCTTAGCCTCGATGTTGGCAAAGCCGCCCGGGACCACCGGCAACTCAAGGGGATCCTGGCTCCAGTCGATCTTCGCCTTCGGCGCATTCGGAATGTATTCGAACGCCACGTACAGTTCCCCAGTGAGGAAGCTCCCGGTTTTCAGTTGCGCACGCAGGCCTCGCTCCTCGACGCTTTGTCGAAGCAGGCGGAGCCGGCCTGCTGCATCCAGCGCCTGCAATGACTTTGCATTGTCGACCTGCTGCCTCGCAGTCATGCGCGCAATGAGCAGGTCGGGGAAGAAAGTGATGAGCACGCGCGGACGAAAGACCTTTGCCGCCGCATCAAAGTGCAGCCAGACTTGCGTGACCTCGCCTACGCGCAGGCCGTACAGCGTCACCGGCGCCCCGATCGACAGCCCACGCACCGACTCGTTGAAATGGAGCACGAAGCGCCGCTCGATCGGGTCCGGCTGTTTCATCGCAATGGAGCGATTGCGATAAAGCGGGAAGTGCGAATTCTCGGCGGCGGGTGCCGACGTGGCAAGAAAGTCCGGCGCGTCGAAGGCGATTCCACCCGCAAGCAGCGAAGCGAACGACTCGGTGCGCACGTTCACGCCGTCGGCACCGACCGTGACATCGATGCCGCTGGCATTCCAGAATCGCGTCTCGGCCGTGACGAACTTGTCGTACGGCGCGTCGACGAACAACGTGATCTCGATCGACTTTCCGTCCGCGACAAGGATGGCTGCCGCCACCTGTCCGACTTGCAAACCGCGGTAGTAGACCGGATCGCCGGTGCCCAGGGACCCCAGCTCGCGGGCCTTCAGCACGAATCGCCGGCCGGGCTGATCCTTGATGGTCGGGGGATCGTCGAGTCCCCTGAAATTGCGTTGGTCCTCGGCCGACTTGCCGGCCTGAAAGCCGATGTAGTTGCCCGAGAGCAGCGTGCTGAGCCCCGAAACGCCACTCAGGGA
>JAYTIR010000252.1:0-2615 GCA_043731765.1 Burkholderiales bacterium | reverse complement strand
GCCATTACCACGGCGCCCTCAAGAACTGGGTGCGCCTGCAGGAGGAGCACGAGTGCCTGTTCTTCGCGGCCGACTGGCACGCGCTGACGACGCACTACTAAGCGCCGGAAGACATCGCAGCGTCGGTTTGGGACATGTTCGTCGATTGGCTGGCCGCGGGCCTCGATCCGACGCGCTCGACCATGTTCATCCAGTCGCGGGTGATGGAACACGCCGAACTCGCTTTGCTGCTTGGAATGATGACGCCGATCGGCTGGCTCGAACGCGTGCCGACGTACAAGGACCAGCAACAGAAATTATCCGACCGTGACCTGTCGACCTATGGTTTCTTGGGCTACCCGCTGATGCAGGGCGCGGACATCCTGATCTATCGCGCGAACATGGTTCCCGTCGGCGAGGACCAGGTCTCGCACGTCGAACTCGTCCGCGAAATCGCACGGCGCTTCAATCACATCTATGGTCGCGAGCCCGGTTTCGAAGACAACGCGAAGGCCGCGGTGAAAAAACTGGGCAGCAAGAAGGCGCGCAAATACGAGGAGTTGCGCACGGCGTTCCAGGAAAAGGGCGACGACGCGGCGCTGGAAGCCGCGCGCGATCTTTTGAACGAAACGCAGAACCTGGCACTCGGCGACCGCGAACGGCTCTTCGGCTACCTCGAAGGTTCGCGCCGCGCCATCCTCCCGGAACCGCAGGCGCTGTTGACCGAAAATCCGAAAGTGCCCGGACTCGACGGGCAGAAGATGTCGAAGTCCTATGGCAACACAATCCTGATGCGCGACGACCCGGCTGAGGTCACGAAGAAAATCCGCACTATGCAAACCGATCCGGCGCGGGTGCGCCGCACCGACCCGGGCAATCCGGAGCATTGCCCGGTGTGGCCGCTGCACCAGATCTATTCGAACCAGGCGACGCGCGATTGGGTCGTCAAGGGCTGCACGACGGCGGGCATCGGCTGCCTCGAATGCAAACAGCCGGTGATCGACGCGATCATCAAGGAGCAGGTGCCGTTGCACGAGCGCGCGCAGAAGTATCTCGACGACCCGCCGCTCGTCCGCAATATCGTGGCCGACGGCTGCGAGCGCGCGCGCAAACTGGCCGAGGAAACGATGCGCGACGTGCGCGAGGCGATGGGCCTATCTTATGACTGACGTCGCGCTCGACCTGGAACATCCGTCGCCCAAGGCGAAGCCGCTCGCTCGCGTCTACGGCGAGCCGTTCAACGACCTGCCGTTCGACCTCTATATTCCGCCGGACGCGCTCGAGGTCTTCCTGGAGTCGTTCGAAGGCCCGCTGGATCTTCTGCTCTATCTCATCCGCAAGCAGAACATCAACGTCCTCGACATTCCGATGGCCGAGTTGACCAAGCAGTATCTCGGCTACGTCGAGATGATGCGCCGAACGCAGCTGGAACTGGCGGCCGAGTACTTGCTGATGGCGGCCGTGCTCATCGAGATCAAATCCCGCCTGCTGCTGCCCAAGCCGCCGGCGCTGCCTGGCGCAGAAGCGGAAGATCCGCGCGCGGAGCTGGTGCGGCGACTCCTCGAATACGAGCGGATGAAGCAGGCGGCGCGCGCGATCGACGATCTGCCGCTGACCGACCGCGATTTTGCCACGGTCCGCATCTGGTTCGACCATGCTGTCGCGGCTCGCTTGCCGGATGTGCAGCCCGACGACCTCAAGGCCGCCTGGGCCGTCCTCATTGCGCGTGCGCACGTGAACCGCCATCATCTCGTTTCGCGCGAACAGCTGTCGGTACGCAGCGAAATGAGCCGTATCCTGAAGATGCTCGCGCCCGCGCGCTACGCGGAATTCACGGCGCTGTTCGCCGAACATGCGGACATCGCGCATCTCGTCGTGACGTTCCTGGCGATGCTCGAACTCGCGCGGGAACAACTGGTGAATATCGCGCAGGCGCAGCCCTACGCACCGATTTACGTACAACTCAAGGCTGAGCCCGCCTTTGCGCTGGCCGCGGACGAATGAACGACGATCACGACCTGCCAATGAACGAAGATGCAGACGCGCTCAAGCCCGATCAGCTTGCGGAGATCAAGGGCATCCTCGAGGCCGCGCTGCTGGTGGCGGGAGAACCCGTCCCCGTGGGCCAGCTCTCGAAACTCTTCGACCCGCCGCTGGAATCGGACACGGTGCGCAAATTGCTCGATGAATTGAAACGTGACTGGTCCGGCCGGAAGGTCGAACTCCTACAGGTGGCGAGCGGCTGGCGGTTCCAGGGTTCGACCTCCGTGCAAACGTATCTCAACCGGCTTTCGCCGGAAAAGCCGCCGCGTTATTCGCGCGCGGTGATGGAAACACTGGCGATCATCGCCTACCAGCAACCCGTTACCCGCGGCGATATCGAAGCCATCCGCGGCGTGGCCGTGTCGACGAATGTCATCAAGACACTCGAAGACCGGCAATGGGTAGAGGCCGTCGGCCATCGCGAGACACCGGGACGCCCGGCGCTCTTCGCGACGACCAAGGCCTTTCTTGACGACCTCGGCCTCAGATCCCTGGCGGAACTGCCCCCTCTTGCCGAGCTCGATTCCTCCCACCTCCTGGAGATGCCTGATGCCCCCACCAAGGCCGCCGAGACGGCATTCGCACACGCGAGT
>JAYTIR010000251.1:0-2590 GCA_043731765.1 Burkholderiales bacterium | reverse complement strand
GGTCAACCAGTTCAAGGCGGATTCCGCCAAGGTCGATGCGGGGCGCAAGATCGCGGACGCCGTGCTTTGCCCCATGTGCCACGGGGGCGGATTCGTCGGCCAGAACGAGGTTCCGCGGGTCGCCGGCCAGTCTCCCGAGTACATCCGCAAGCAGCTGCAGGACTTCAAGGCCAAGCGGCGCACCAATGACGCCGGCAACATGACGAGCGTCGCGCACACGCTGACCGACAGCGACATCGAGAACCTGGCGCACTACATCGCGAATCTATAGTTCCCACGATTCGCCGCGCGGAATGCGGCGTGTCGCATTGCCGTCCCCTGACGCGCGCAGTATGCTTGACGCTTTCCCGCATTTCCCGAACCTGCTGAGCCAAGAGAGCGTCCACGCTCAACGGCGCCACCCGAAGGAGGAACTCGTGTCCGTCAAGCTATCGTTGACCGTCAACGGCAAGGCCGTGAGCGCGGATGTCGATTCGCGCACGCTGCTGGTCGAATTCCTGCGCACCAATCTCGCGTTGACCGGCACGCACGTCGGTTGCGATACCGGCCAGTGCGGTGCGTGCACAGTCCATCTCGACGGTCGCGCCGTCAAGGCCTGCAACATGCTTGCGGTACAGGCGAACGGTGCGGCGGTTCTCACCATCGAGGGCCTCGCGGCGGCGGACGGCACGATGCATCCAATGCAGGCAGCGTTCAAGGAATGTCACGGGCTGCAATGCGGCTTCTGTACGCCGGGCATGGTGATGAGCGCCATCGACCTCGTGCAGCAGCACCCGAAGGCCGACGAACAGACGATCCGTGAGGGACTGGAAGGCAACTTCTGTCGCTGCACCGGTTACCACAACATCGTTCGCGCGGTGCAGCTCGGTGCTACCGCGATGGGCAAATGATTGGAAATAAGAGGAGCGACGAACATGGGTGCTACTGATACGGGAGTGATAGGGCAATCGGTCCGGCGCAAGGAGGACGTGCGGTTCCTGACGGGTGCCGGACAGTACACCGACGACGTCACGTTTGCGCACCAGACCTGCGGCTATTTCCTGCGTTCGCCGCATGCGCACGCGAAGATTCGCAAGATCGACACCGCGAAGGCCAAGGCCGCGCCAGGCGTGGTCGCGATTTTCACGGGCGACGACCTGACCGGCGTGAACGGCCTGCCCTGTGGTTGGCTCATCACGGGGTCGGACGGCAAGCCGATGAACGAGCCGCCGCATCCGGTGCTGGCGCAAGGCAAGGTGCGCCACGTCGGCGACCAGGTGGCGCTGGTGATCGCGGAATCCGCGCACCAGGCGAAGGACGCGGCGGAATTGATCGACGTCGACTACGATGTGTTGCCCTCGGTGGTCAACTGTGTCGACGCCTTGAAACCCGGCGCACCGCAGATCCACGACCAGGCGCCCGGGAACAAATGCTACACGTGGGCATTGGGCGACAAGGCGGCGGTCGATGCGGCATTCGCCAAGGCAGCCACCGTCTCCAAACTCGATATTGTCAACAACCGCCTGATCCCCAACGCGATCGAGCCGCGCGCGGCGGTGGCGTCGTACAGTCGCGCCGACGATTCCTATACGCTTTATGTCGCCAACCAGAATCCACACGTCGAGCGGCTGCTGATGACCGCGTTTGTGCTGGGGTTGCCGGAGAGCAAGGTGCGCGTGATCGCGCCCGACGTCGGCGGCGGGTTCGGCTCCAAGATCTACCTGTATGCCGAAGAGACCGCGCTGGTGTGGGCGTCGAAAAAGGTAAATCGTCCAATCAAGTGGGCGGCGGATCGCAGCGAAGCGTTTCTCACGGACGCGCACGGCCGCGACCACGTGACGCACGTCGAGCTGGCACTGGACAAGGACGGCAAGTTTCTCGCGCTGCGCGTGCAGACGACGGCCAACATGGGCGCCTATCTGTCGACATTTTCGACCTGCATTCCTACGATCCTGTATGCCACGCTGCTCGCAGGTCAGTACACCACGCCCGCGATTTTTTGCGAGGTCACCGCATCGTTCACCAATACGGCGCCGGTCGATGCCTACCGCGGCGCGGGCCGACCGGAGGCGACTTTTGTCGTGGAGCGCATCGTGCACCAGGCGGCGGTGGACACAGGCATCGCCCAGGATGACCTCCGGCGGCGCAATTTCATCCGCAAGTTTCCGTACGCCACGCCGGTCGCGCTGACCTACGACACCGGCAACTACGACGCCACGCTCGATGACGCGATGAAGGTCGCGGACGTGGCCGGGTTCCCGGCGCGCAAGGCGGCAGCGGCAAAGCGCGGCATGCTGCGTGGACTGGGCTACGCGTCCTATATCGAAGCCTGCGGACTTGCGCCTTCGAATGTCGCGGGCGCGCTCGGCGCGCGCGCGGGCCTGTTCGAAGCCGGGCAGGTGCGCGTCAATCCGACGGGAAGCGTGACGGTATTCACGGGCTCGCACAGTCACGGCCAGGGGCATGAGACGACGTTCGCCCAGATCGTCGCCGGGAGACTCGGCATCGACATCGCGAATGTCGAGGTCGTGCACGGCGACACTGGCCGCATCCCGTTCGGCATGGGGACCTATGGCTCACGTTCGCTGGCGGTGGGCGGCACCGCGATCGT
>JAYTIR010000250.1:0-2874 GCA_043731765.1 Burkholderiales bacterium | reverse complement strand
AACCAGATCAGCGCCAGGGGCAGCAATGCAATCGCCGGCAACGGATTGAACATCGAGGTCAGCGTTTCGAGCAGGTCGGTGCCGATCCGCGATGAAATCGCAAACGCGGTCAACAGTGCGGCGCAGGCGATGCCGACGCTGTAGCCGACCAGCAGGATGCGGATCGAGAACCACGCCTTGCCCAACAGGCCGCCGGTCGCGATGCCTTCGACGAACGCCTTGACCGTATCGACGAAGGTCGGAAACAGCAAGGGGTTATTCAGCCAGCGCGCGTACGTCTCCCACAGCAGCGCGAGGACGATCAGCACCACCGCCTTGCGCAGTCCGCCGCGGTTGTACAACCTCTCCCACACAGACAATGGCTTTTCGACAACGCCGAATGCCGTGGCCTCGCGGCCGGGCCCATACAAGCGTTCGGGACGTTCAGACATGGGCCGGTTCCGCTTCGATCGTATCGACGAACAACAGGTCGTGAATCCGGTTTTCCAGTGCCTTCGCCGACTCCGCGCTGGCCAATCCCCGCGGCACGCTGTCGAGTTCAGCCTTGACCTGTCCCGGATGCGGCGTCAGCAGCAGGATCCGATTGCCGACCGTGACCGCCTCGGCGATCGAATGGGTAACGAACAGCACGGTGAACTGCGTATCGTCCCAGAGCTGCAACAACTCTTCTTGCATCTTGCGCCGGGTCAGCGCATCGAGCGCGGCAAACGGTTCATCCATCAGCAGGATATCGGGCTCCATGGCCATGCCGCGCGCGATCGCCACCCGCTGCTTCATGCCGCCGGATAAAGTATGCGGATAGCTGTCGGCAAACTTGGCCAGATTTACCTTGTCGATGTACTGCGCCGCCTTGGCCGCGGCGTCGCGCGCCGAGTGCTTGCCGCTGGCCAGCAGCGGAAACATCACGTTCTGCCGGACCGTCTTCCATGGCAGTAACTGATCGAACTCCTGGAACACCATCATCCGGTCCGGGCCCGGACGATCGACGCGGCGCCCTTTCAGCGTGATCTCACCCTCGGTCGGCAGCATGTAGCCGCCGACTGCCTTCAGCAGCGTCGACTTGCCGCAGCCCGACGGCCCGAGCAGCACGAAGCGGTCGGAACGCAGAACTTCGAAGTCGACCCGATACGTTGCCGTGACCAGGTGCTCGCGGGTCTTGTACTGCAGCGTGACGCCGCGGACCGCGAGCAGCGGCTCATCCACCGGTTCAGCTTCCGGCCAGATTGTGCGCGTTCGGGAAAAACAGGTCCTTCCACGATTCGGGCTTGACCTTGATGCTGCCGACCTTGAACATGAAATCGACGTACTTGCTCATGTTCTGAGGGGTCAACGTGTAGACGATTTTCGGATCGTTGAGCATCGCCAGTATTTCCTGCACGCTATCCTTGTCCTTCGAGATGCGCAGGTACGCTTCGGCGGCGGCCTGCTTGTTGCCGTTGATCGCCGCGGTCGCCTCCTCCAGCGCCGCGACGAACGCCGCGTAGACCTTGGGATTTTCCCTGACGAACTTGCCGGCGGACCAGACCAGGTTGAATGTCGCCGGTCCGCCCAGCACGTCATACGAATTCAACACGGTATGGATTTCCGGACGGCGCAATTGCTGGTACTGGAACGGCGGCGACGAAAAGTGCGCGTTGATCTCGGTGTTGCTGAACAGCGCCGCCTGCGCGTCAGGATGCGATCGGGTTACGGTCAGCGAATCCAGTTTCGCGAAGTTGCCGGCGCCGAATTCCTTTTCCGCGGCCATTTGCAATGTCACCGCCTGGATCGACGACTTGACCGCGGGCAGCGCGATCCGGTCCTTGTCGGTAAAGTCCTTGACCGACTTCACCGCGGGATTGCGCGTGTTCAGATACAGCGGCATCGAGTTGATCGCCGAGACGGCCTTCACGTCCAGCGTGCCCCGGGTGCGCGACCAGATCGTCACCAGCGGCGCGACCCCGCCCGAGGCGAACGCGAGGTCGCCGGAAATGATCGCGTCGTTCATCACATTGCCGCCGGCGAACTTGACCCAGCCCACCGTCAGATCGAGTCCGGCCGCCTTCGCTTGCTTTTCGATCAGTTTGCCCTCTTCCATCAGCATCAGCGGCAGATAGCTGATTCCGTACTGCTGCGCGACCTTGATTTCGCTGACTTCAGCGCGCGCTACGCTGACGTAGACCAGTGCGATCAGCAATCCACGTGCCAGTACTTTCCCCATCTAGTGCTCCTTGATTGTCAGTGCGGCCGCAGCACGACCTTGGCCGCGGCAGTGCGCCCATGGTGCAGATCCGCGAACGCGGCGGCGCCGTCGACCAGCACCCGTTCTTCGATCCATCCGAGGTCGCCGAAGTCGCCATTGTACAAAGCCTCGACCGTGGCGCGCAGATCCGCGGTCGTATAGGTGTAGGTGCCGATCAGCGTGATCTCGGCCAGCGTCAGCCGGCGCATATCGATTTCCGACGTCCAGTCCTGCAACCCGATGTGGAGAACGACGCCGCCCGGCTTGATCGCCTGCAGCGCGGCGGTGCGCGTCGCCTTGGCGCCGACCGCATCGATCACCAGATCGAAGGCGCCGGCGACAGTTGGGTCGGTGACCGGATCGACCGTCCGGCAGCCGGCGTGACGGGCCGCGGCGTCACGGCGCAACGGATTGGTCTCGGCAAGCACAACCTCACGCGCCCCGTAGGTGCGCAGCAGCAGCGCCGACAGCAATCCGATCGCGCCGCCGCCCACTACCAGCGCCCGGCATCCGGGTAACGGCCCATGCAGCGCGCGACGCGCAAGCTTGAGGGCGTGCAATGCGGTGGCCGCCGGCTCCGTCAGCGCTGCGCGCGATGGATCCAGTCCCTCCGGCAGGTCGATCAGGCAGCGCGCCGGTATCGACATGAACTC
>JAYTIR010000249.1:0-4766 GCA_043731765.1 Burkholderiales bacterium | reverse complement strand
GGCTCCCGGCTATGCAATCCTTTCAGCTTCGCCACGGCGATCGCGATGCGTGACCATCCGCGTTTGCAGATTCTGGATCGTGACGCGCGCCGTCGTCGTGAACAGGAATGGAAACACTGCGTGGATGACGCAGGCCAGGCCTGCCGCGAGCAGCGCTCCGCCAAACGACAGCGCGACCCCCATGTGCTGGAAGTAGGTCTCGCCGACCGAGGCCGGATGTTCGCGAAAGCATTCGATTAACTTGTCCATGCCTGCCAGTGTAGGGCGCTACGCGGAGAAGCCGTTTCCAATTTTCGGCTGATAGTGCTTTCCCGTAGAAAATTATTCTCCGATCTGCTAGATTGCAGCGACTTCCATTCTATAGACGACCATGGACAAAATCGACCGCAAGCTGCTTGCGCTATTGCAGGACAACGCGGACCGTCCGCTGAATGAGTTGGCCAACGCGGTCAATCTGACGCCGACGCCCTGCTGGAAGCGCATACAGAAATTGCAGGCGTCAGGCGTGATCCGCAAGAAAGTCGTGCTCTGCGACCCGGTGAAGCTGAATCTGGGATTGACTGCATTCGTCGCGGTCCGGACCACGCAGCACAACGAGCAGTGGCTGCGCAAGTTCGCCGCCGCGGTCCAGTCGATACCGGAGATCGTCGAAGCCTACCGGATGAGCGGCGAGATCGACTACCTGCTGCGCGTGGTCGTCTCCGATATCCAGGGCTACGACGCGGTCTATCGCAAGCTGATCCGTGCAGTCGAATTGTTCGACGTCAGTTCCAGCTTCGCGATGGAGCGGATCAAGTATTCGACCGCATTGCCGGTGGATTTCGCCTGACGTTGTGCATCTTGCCCGGAGGGCGGCAGCGCCGCGTCACAACAACGCCATCCCCCGATTGACTGCAGCGGTACGGGTCTCGACCCCCAGCTTTGCGTAAATATTTTCAAGATGTTTGCCGACGGTCCGTGGACTCGCCGAGAGGATGTCGGCGATCTGCGCGTTGGTCTTGCCGGCCGCGACCCACTGCAAGACCTCGCGTTCGCGCACGGTCAACACCGGCGCCGGCGCAGGTTTGGCCACGGCGCCACTGACGCGACGGATGAGCACCAGCGCGTCGCGGGCGGGATCGCCGCGCCACAAGACCTGCACTGTGCAGCGACAGCCGCGGCCCTCGACTGCGCACGGTGTCGCGGCGATCATGAACGCACCGTCGATCGCGGCGAACTGCTCGGCGACAGCGCGTTCCAGTCCGGCCGGGAGCAGCGCACCGATGCCGGTGCACGCGCCCGCGAACGCGGCGTTGAACCAGGGATCGACGCGCGGCGCGATGCCGCTGACCCGGCGCGCCGCATCGAGCGAAACCAGCATCCAGCCATCGTCGGACGTGTCCGCGGTCACTTGCATCAGCGCCTGATGGACGCCATCAAGCGCCAATGCGTTCCGATAGAGCGCGGCGAGCGGCCGGCGCACCAGGTCGAGCACTTCGCGGTCGCGTTCGCTGAAGTCACGGCCCTTACGGTTGAGCACGAAACTGACCAACAGCGACGAGTCGACGAACAGCGGCACCGCGATCGCATGCTCGATGCCGACGTTGCGGTAGTAGTCGTTGTACAGCGCGGTGCGCTGGAAAATGGGCGCGGGCTGCGAGTCGGAGATTCGGTGCGAGGCGCCATCAGGATTCTGGGCGTGATAACGAACCAGCGGATGCTCGTAGAAAAAACGGTCGAAGCACGCAATGTCGGCTGCGGAGATCCCGCCTTCCGGATTGCAGACCACACGCCGGTGGCCGGTGCGTAGCGTGCAGACGCTGAGCGTGGTCAGATCCGAGCCGACGAGTTGCGGCAACTCGCGGACGCCGGCCTCCGCCAGCGCCGTGGGATTCGATTGGGCGCTCACCGACCCGATGAGGTCGACTGCCAGCTTCAGATCGCGATGTGTCGTGTGGCCCATGATGAGGAATCAGTCCCCTTCGACAGGATTATGCGCTTTCCGCTAACGCGGCGCGTATACGTCAGAACACGCATTTTCAAAGCCGGCCGCAATGTACCATAGTGGCATCGCACCCGGGGGCTTCCCCCGATTCGACGATGGAGGATTCCATGCGCAAAGCCATAGACTGCCGCGACTATCCAAGCGACATGAACTGCACAGTCGCCCTGAGCGCTGACGGTACCGACGAACTGCTGGACATCGCGGCAGCCCACGCGGTCGCCGCGCACGGGCACCACGACAGTCCCGAACTCCGCGCAGTACTGCGCGGCATGTGCAAGGACGTCGAGGACGATCGCGCGGCGCAAACCTGAAATTATCGTGCTGGCCGGCCGGCTTCACGCATTTCCGGCGCGCTGCGCAGACGCCGTTCACCCTGGTTTACCAAGTCGTCCCTGAACCCGCCGCAACCGCGGCATTGACCCACGAAGGAGCAACCATGAACGTAACCCGCATGATCAAAATGCTGTCCCACTCCGCCGCCTTACTCGCGTTGTGCGCAATGGCCGGCACCTACGCCGCCGCCGCGCCCGGGCCGCTCGACGGCAAGGTGTTCATCGGCGAGGCCGGCGAAAAAGGCAAGGCGGCCGACGAGAAGAACGACGTGATCACGTTTGCCGACGGCAAGTTCCACTCGAGTGCCTGTGACCAGTACGGCTTCAACAAGGGCGAATACTCCGTCAAGCCCGAAGGCGACGCGACGATGTTCGAGGCCGAGACTACCAGCGACAAGGAAGGAAAGATGAAATGGAAAGGCGTGCTGAAGGGCGGCGTGCTTGAAGGCTCGTTCGTCCACACTCGCAAGCCGGCGTGGTATCGCCCGAATCCCGAGCCGATCGAGCACTGGTTCAAGGCGGTGCCGAAGTCCTGAGGTCCCGACTGATTGGACTTCGCAAAGATGCCTGTCGCGGCCGGCGTGGTCGACGCCGGTGCCATCGCCGGTGCGGCCGAAGCGGGAGCCGGCACACTTGTCGTGCGGTTCCACCAACTCAGCCTGAAAGATGCGTTCGAGACGGCGAAAGGCGGTCTGCAAATCCTGGTCGTTGCGGACAGGCCGTATGGGCCGAACAAGTCCGTCAAGAATTGAGAAACCGGATTGCACTGATACTGCTTGCTCCTTTCGCGACTTCGTCGCATATTTGACGATGATGATCGCTAACCAGATGGCCTGCTGGTTGCGCCCAACATGATGAGGGGTTGCGGGTAGTAGCCGCCGCAGGACAGGAGGGGAATATGCACTGGATCAATGCGGATGCAGTTCGCGCCGGGCTCGGTGTTCTGCTCGCCCTGGTGGCGTCGCCCCACGGTTGGGCGGGCGAGCCTTATCGTTTGCAGGACAATCAATTGATCGATGTGCATTACCGGCCGGAGCCCACCGCAACCGACAGTGGGCAAACGGCCTTCGCACGGGAGCGCGAACGGATATCGAATGAGCGCGCCCGGTCCCGCACCGACACCGGGGATCGGACGCGGCAACCGGCAGCCGGCACCCGGGTCGCGGCAGGCGCCCGATACGAGGAGGCACTGCAACTATTTCTGGACGGCCAACTCGATGCAGCGCTGGAGCGGCTGAGCGAAGATCGCCTGCAGCCCGAGGCGGCCGCGGCGAAGCAGACACCGGAAGATTCAGCACGTGGCTGGCTGCTGCGCGGGAAGATACTGGCATTGCGACTTGACTTCGCCGGCGCGGACCGCGCATACACCGAGGCGGTGAAGGTAGCACCCGTTTTTTTCGAAGCGTGGTTCCAATATGGCAATTTCCACCACCAGCGGAATCGCCATCGCGAGGCCCGCCTGGGTTACCAGCGCGCGCTGCCGCTGGCGCGCGAGGACGGCACCGAAGCGGAAGTTGCCCAGATCCTCAACAACCTGGGCGTAGTGCACAGTGAGGAGAACCGCAAGGCCGCGGCCCGTCGGGCCCACGAAGAGGCGCTGCGCATACGCCGCGCGCTTGCACAACAGGATCCCGAGTCATATCTGCCGGCCCTCGCCGAGAGCCTTACGAACCTGGGCGTGCTGCACCGCGCCGAGAACCGCCAGGCCGACGCGCGCCGGGTCTACGAGGAAGCGCTGCGCATACGCCGCGAACTGGAGCACGAGAATCCCGGCGACTATCTGCCCGATATCGCGATCACCCTCAACAACCTGGGCAACCTGCACCGTCAGGAGAACCGCCACGCCCACGCGCGCCGGGCGTATGAGGAAGCGTTGCGCATTCGCCGCGAGCTGGCGGAGAAGAATCCTGACCTGTATCTCCCCGACGTCGCGGTGACCCTCAACAATATGGGCACCCTGGACCGTGACGAGAGCCATTGGACAGGCGCGCGCGAGGGTTACGAGGAAGCGCTGCGCATTTATCGCACGCTGGAGCAGAAGAACCCCGAAGCGTTTCGGGCCTTTGTTGCGATCACCCTCAACAACCTGGGGGCACTGCACCGGGATGACAATCGCCAGGCCGACGCGCGGCAGGCTTATGAGGAAGCACTGCGCATTTACCGCGCGTTGGCGCAGATGAATTCCGACGTGTTTCTGCCCTACGTCGCCATGGCCCTCAATAACCTGGGCGTGCTGCACCAGGACGAGATCCGCCTGGCTGACGCGCGCCAGAGCTACGAAGACGCATTGCGCATTCGGCGCACGCTGGCGCAGAAGAACCCAGCCACCTATCTGCCCGATGTTGCTTTGTCTCTGTACAACCTGGGCCTGCTGCATCGCGCCGCGAACCGCATGGTTGACGCGCGCTCCGCTTTCGAGGAGGCGCGCAATATCTTTAGTCGATTCGTGG
>JAYTIR010000248.1:0-7888 GCA_043731765.1 Burkholderiales bacterium | reverse complement strand
GCAGCGCGCACGCGGCTCGCGAAGCGCTCGCCTTCGTCGGTCAGCCGTATCCCGCGGCCGGAGCGTTCAACGAGGCGCACGCCCAGGTCCGATTCCAGCGATTTGATCTGGTGACTGATTGCCCCGTGCGTGACGTTGAGGGAGTCCGCTGCGCGCGTCAGGCTGCGCTCCCGCGCCGCGGCTTCGAACGCCCGCAATGCCTGCATCGGTGGCAATCGCACCGCCATGGCCCTGCTCCTGTTATGTGAATATTACTGACATATTACCGGAAAACAAATCGATTGTCCCGGTACCTTATAACTCATAAAGTTGCACCGGTACGCCAACCAACGGAGCAACCATCATGTCAGCACAACTATCAATAGAATACCCGGAAACCCCTTTGTACAAGGTGCCAAGCAGGAGCCTGGCCGTCGGTATCGCGGCCGTGTTGCTGGTCGCCCTGATTTTCGCGGATGCCGATGTCAGCCGCGACGCCACGACAGGACGCGCGGCGCCGGTTCAGATGGTCGGCACCTTCACTGGGACCTATGTCGGCGGCCTGCCGGTGTATCGGCTTCCGCCAATACAGGTTACCGCCAGCCGCAAGATCAAATGAGTCCAGACCACTGCCTGATTGCGTTGGCGCTTTTCGTCGGCTGGGCGTAAATTGACTGCGTACACTGTTCACGCCCAATGCGTATGGTGCGGTTGGTCTGGCGCCGATCGAAACTATTTTTGACGGACTCACGCAGGTTCGACCATTCGGGTCGACCGGGGAAAACGGCCAATGAATGCTTTTCTGGCTCGCTTCGGGATTACTTCCCCTGCGCGCGCAGTTAAGGCAGCGACGGTTCCGGTCTGCATTGTGTGTGCGGGTTACCCGCTAGTGGTGGCTCCGCTTGTTGCGGCCGGTATCATTGGCTCCGGCGCATTCTTGCACCTGGCAATCCCGATCCTCGCGCCGCTTAACCTGTGGTTGCTTCGATCCAGCTGGCGTGAGCACGGAAAGCCTCTAGGGCTCATTCTGGCCTGGGCCAGTATTCCGTTCATTCTCGCGCACGTCGCCGGGCATCTGATCTTTGGCAGCGGTGACACGTTTGCTCTTCTTGCCCTCATCTGGGCTGGTGGTGGCCTGCTGATCGCGGGCCTCGCGGCCGATTGGTGGGCCCAGCGGAAGATGGCGCAGCTCGGAAACTGTTCGACGCCGGAGGGATACTGGCGAGCGGTCCTCACCGGGGGACATCCCGGCCTCCGCCGCGGTCGGCATCTGCTTGGCCTGCTTCCAGCGAGCCCGCGCTGCAGGTTTTGCAACGCTCCGTTCGCCGGGCCCTTCGTGTCGTTCATGGCCCTCCTCGGCAAGCGGCAATCAGTGAAAAACCCGCATTTTTGCGACGACTGTCTCACGAAAATGCCGGTGGGCGGCACCGAGATCGAGATTACGCTGCTGTTTGCCGACGTGCGTGGCTCGACCACGCTGGCTGAGCGCCTTCAACCCGCCGAATTCGCCGATCGCATGAATCGATTCTTCAAGGCTGGTACTGACGTACTTGTTCGCACCGACGCGCTGATCGACAAGTTCATGGGCGACGAGGTGATCGGCCTCTACATGCCGGGCTTCGCCGGGCCGGAGCACGCGAGGTTGGCACTGCAAGCCGCTCGGGAGATACTCCACGCCACAGGCCATGCCGATCCGGGCGGGGCATGGGTGCCAATCGGCATCGGAGTACATACCGGTATCGCCTACGTAGGGGCGCTGGGGTCCGAGGGCCTCGTATCCGATATGACCGTGCTGGGGGACGCGGTCAATGTTGCCGCACGACTCGCATCGGCGGCCGGGAGCGGCGAAGCCCTCATCAGCGTCGCGAGTTGCACGGCGGCCGGTGTGGACCCTCACTACCTGGAAGCGCGACACCTCCAGCTGAAGGGGCGCAGTGAACCCGTGAGCGTGCGCGTGCTACGCGCAGGAGCGACTAAGCCCGTGCCTGCCACAGTCCCCCTCGCAGCGACACAGGACAATTCGCTCGACGGATAGAAATTCCTATCCGTTCTAACCCGCCGGATTCGGGTAGTGGACCTGAACCGCGGCAATTTCCGCCAGCGTTTCGGCGTCGAGTTCCAGTTGCGCGGCGGCAATATCCTCTTCGAGCTGGGACATCGATGTTGCACCGACAATCGACGCTCCAAGAAACCACCTGCTCTTCACGTAGCCCAGCGCCAGTTGCACGAGCGACAGGCCGCGCCGCTTGGCCAGTGCCGCATAGGCCTCGACGGCCTCGTGCACGATGGGCTTGCGAAAGCGCAGGCCGATCCCGTCGAACAACGTGAAGCGCGCGGTCGGCGGCGTTGCCCCACCCCTGTACTTGCCGGACAGTGTTCCACCGCCAAGCGGACTGTAGGCGAGCAGCGACATCTTGTCGCGGAACAGCACTTCGGCAAGGTCATTATCGACGCCTCGGGAAACCAGGCTGTAGCTGTTCTGGATCGTGACCGGGCCGGGAACGCCCAATTCCTTCGCGGCTTTCTGGAATTCGCACACGCCCCAGGCCGTCTCGTTCGAGAGGCCGTAGTGGCGGATCTTGCCGGCCTTGATCATCGCCGCCATGCCTTCGACCTGCTCGCGGATCGAGGGTCCGCTCTTTTCCTTCGCGGGGTCGAATTCGGTCGCGCCGAACATCGGAACGTTCCGTTGCGGCCAGTGGATCTGGTAGATGTCGATATGGTCGAGCTGCAATCGCACAAGGCTCGTGTCGACGGCTTCGGCAATGACGTCGCGCGTCAGGTCGGTGCGGCCGCCGCGTATCCAGTCGCGGCGGCCCGGGCCGGCAACCTTGGTCGCGATGACCAGATTGCCGCGAGGGCGGCGACCCAGCCACGTGCCGAGAATCGTTTCGGTGCGCCCTTGGGTCGTCCCATTGGGCGGCACTGGATACATCTCGGCCGTGTCGATGAAGTTGATGCCTTGCGCCACGGCGTAATCAAGTTGCGCGTGGCCCTCGGCTTCGTTGTTCTGCTCGCCCCAGGTCATCGTGCCGAGGCACACTTCGGAGACATTCAACTCGGTGCCTGGAAGCGATCGGTATTTCATGGGATCCTTGAACAATTCTGTCGACGCGAAGCCCAGCCTTACTTCCCCCACCGCAGCGCCAGCGGCATGAGCTCACCCGCCAGCTCGAGCAAGCCCGCACGCGTTGCCGGGTGCAGCGCTTCCAGCGGATGGCGTACTGCGTCGCTTTTGATGACGCCGCCGGCGGCCATCACCGTCTTGGTCGCGCGCAACCCGCATTGCCGGCCCTCGTAGTTGATCAAGGGCAGAATGCGCGCATACGCCGCGGCAGCGTCTTTCCGCCGGCCCGCCCGGTAGAACTCGAACACCGGCTTGATCAGGTCGGGAAGCATCGCGCTGGGCATCGTACCCGTCGCGCCGGCGTCGAGGTCCGCCATCAGCGTGATCGACTCTTCGCCGTCAAAGGGTCCTGCGATCGCATCCCCGCCCGCGTCGACCAGACTGCGCAGCTTGGCCGCGGCGCCCGGCACCTCGATCTTGAAATAGCTGACCGCCGGAATTTCGCGCGCGAGCCGAACCAGAAACGGCACCGAAAGATTGACGCCGCTCAAAGGTGCATCCTGGACCATGATGGGTATGCGCGCGGCTTCCGCGACGCGCGCGAAATGCTGCAGGATTCCGGTTTCGTCGGCGCGCAGGATAGCACCGTGGTACGGCGGCATCATCATCAGCATGGCGGCGCCGGCCGAGGCGGCCGCGCGTGCCCGCTCTGCCGCAATCTGCGTGCTGAAGTGACTGCACGTGACAACGACTGGAACGCGACCGCCCACGTGGGAAAGACAGAGGTCGACCAAGGTGGCGCGCTCGTCGTCGGTGAGCAGGAATTGTTCCGAGTAATTGGCCAGGACGCAGATCCCGTCGACACCCTGATCGATCATGCAATCGAGCACGCGACGCTGTCCGTCGAGGTCGAGTTCGCCGGATTCGGTGAACGGCGTAGGCGCAATTGGATAGATCCCGGAGTACGGCTGGGCCATGCTGTTTTTCCCCTGTAAATTAACGACCGTCGGAACGCGAGGTCAGGCGTCGATAGTCGAGTGCAGCGCGATGCGGTTGCCCTCGCTGTCCAGCACGACCGCCCGGAATCCATGAGGTCCGATGGCGCGGGTCGGCTCCAGCACCTTTCCCCCGAGTTTGCGCGTTTGCTCGACGGCGTCGCGAATGCGTCCCTCGACATTCATGTAGACCAGGATTCCGGCATTGCCGCTGATCTCCTTGGCCAAAGGGACGAGGCACCCGCCATTCCCGTCCTGATGATCCAGAACGCAAAACGAAGAGTCGTCGAACTGCTCCTTCTGGACCTTGACGTTGAGCACCGCCCGATAGAACGCCGCGGAACGGTCCAGGTCGGCCACGGGAATGTCGAACCAGACAGCGCGATTGTGCAATGAATTGAAGTCGCACATGGAGTCTCCCCGAAAGAGGTGTGATTATAGGATCGGAAACGACCATCGCCGCGGCTTTCGGGACCTCGGGCCCCGTCCATTCCGGTCAGGCCGGCGTTTGACGCCTGAATATTCACGCGCGGCCCTCCCCGTGCTACCGTTCCGCCGTCGTCGTCGAATCGGCTGAGGACGCGGGTGAAGCGGCCGTGAAGAAAGTTACGCTCTACAGCAGTTCGGACCGGACGCGCAAAGCCACCGGGCCGGGTGCGGCCGCGCCCGACAGTGCTGCATCGACGGGTGATTCCCATTCCCGTCGTGCCCGATTGCAATTTTTCTACTCGCGGCATGAACGGCCCCTTCTCCTCGCCGCCGCCGCGCTCCTGTCCTTGGCACTGGTTCTGGGACACGCCGCGCTGACGCGTCCCGCTCGCCCAGTCACGCAGGAGGACATCGACGCCGCGGTCCTGCATACGATCGAGACAGTGCAACTGCCGTCCCATGCGGCCAAGGCTTACGAGGCCGTGCGCCGCTCCGTCGTTCGCGTCCATGGCACCGGGTACGCGAAGGAACAGGAAGGACGCGCCATGGAGGGCATTGGCAGTGGCGTCGTCATCGTCGACACCGGGATCATTCTGACCAACCTGCACGTCGTCGCGGGTGCCGACCGGATCATGGTGGAATTCGAGGATGGGTTCGAGTCCGAGGCGATCATGGTCGGCGCGCGGCCCGAGCACGATCTCGCCGTGCTCAAGGCGAACAGGATTCCGGATGACCTGCCCGCCGCGACGCTGCGCTCGACGTCCGATCTCGCCGTCGGCGATGAAGTCATTGCCGTCGGGTTTCCATTCGGCATCGGCCCCTCGGTTTCCGGAGGCGTGGTGTCGGGCCTGCGCCGCGGATACCGCTCGCGCAGCGGAATGGCGCTGACCAACCTCATCCAGTTCGACGCGGCGGTCAATCCCGGCAACTCGGGTGGCCCGCTGGTCACCGCCGACGGCGAAGTCGTGGGCATCGTCACCGCCATTCTCAATCCGACCGAACAGCATGTGTTCATCGGCATCGGCTTCGCCGTGCCGATCGAGAATGCGGCGGCGGCTTACGGCCTGTCGCCGTTCTGATTCCGCACGTTTCGAGGTGACCAGCGCATGAACGACTCGCCAACCAGTCGCAGCGATGTAACGCCGCTGATGGAGCGGATCCTCTATGAAGTGAAACGGGTCGTGGTCGGCCAGGATCACTTTCTCGAACGGGTCATGGTGGCGATACTCGCGCAAGGACACCTGCTCGTCGAAGGCGTCCCGGGGCTCGCCAAGACGCTGACCGTGAAGACTCTCGCCCGAACCATCCGCGGCACGTTCAAGCGTATCCAGTTCACGCCCGACCTCGTACCGGCGGACCTGGTGGGAACCCGCATCTACAACCAGAAGACTGGCGAGTTCAACACGTCGCTGGGGCCCGTGTTCACGCACCTGCTCCTCGCCGACGAAATCAACCGCGCGCCGGCCAAGGTGCAAAGCGCTCTGCTCGAAGTCATGCAGGAATATCAGGTCACGATCGCTGGCCAAACCCATCGCGTACCGGAGCCCTTCCTGGTCATGGCCACGCAGAATCCGATCGAGACCGAGGGCACGTATCCGCTGCCGGAGGCGCAGGTGGACCGGTTCATGATGAAGGTCCTGGTGGGCTACCCGAGCGAGGAGGAGGAGTTCGTGATTGTCGAAAGGGTAACCGGTGCCGCGCAGGAGGTCGCCGCCGTCGCCACCACCGACGAACTCGCCGCATTGCAACGCGAATGCCGGACCGGATACGTGGATCCATCGCTGATGCGCTACGCGGTGCGACTCGTCAATGCGACGCGCAATCCCGAGCGTTTCGGCATCCCCGACATGGCGCGCTACGTGACCTATGGCGCCAGCCCGCGCGCAACCATTCACCTGGTCGAAGCCGCGCGCGCGCTCGCGTTTCTCCGTGGACGCGTCTACGTGCTGCCCGAGGATGTGTCGGACCTGGCACCCGATGTCCTGCGCCACCGGCTGTCACTATCGTACGAAGCGCTCGCCGACGCGGTGACCGCCGATGCGCTGATCCTGCGCATCCTGCACCACGTCCCGCGGCCCGAAAAACCGCTCGAGCACCATGTCCCTGTCGACGCCGACACCCGCAGCGACGCCTGAAGCGGTACTGCGGCGGCTGGAATGGACCGTGATGCGCCGGTTGGATGGCGTGCTGCACGGCGACTATCGCACGCTCTTTCGCGGGCAGGGACTCGACCTCGCGGACCTGCGCGAATATGTTTACCACGACGACGTGCGGCACATCGACTGGAACGTCACCGCGCGTCTGCAGACGCCCTACGTGCGCGAGTACAACGAAGAGCGCGAGGTCGCCGCATGGTTCCTGCTGGATTTGAGCGCGTCGGTGGATTTCGGATCGAAGCAGTTGCGCAAGCGCGCGGTGTCCACCGAGTTCGTCACCGTGCTTGCCCGTATCCTCACGCGGCACGGCAACCGGGTTGGCGCGCTGTTCTACGGCAGCAGCGTCGACACGGTGATTCCAGCGCGCAGCGGACGTCGCCAGGTGCTGCACATCCTGCACCGGATGCTGACGCGCACCGCGCGGGCTGCCACAACGGTGACCAACCTGCGCGAGCTGCTGCTGACAGCCTATCGCGTGGCGCCGCGGCGCTCGCTCATATTCGTCGTCTCGGATTTCATCAGCCTGCCGGGATGGACGGAGCCACTCGCCCGCCTCGCAGTGCGCCATGACGTGGTCGCCGTCCGCCTGTACGACCCGATGGAGATGGAGCTGCCCGACCTGGGAATGCTCGTCATCCAGGATGCCGAGACCGGCGAACAGCTGTTCGTCGACACCCATGATCGCGGCTTCCGCAGGCGTTTTGAATTGGCTGCGCAAAAACGCGAAAAAGAACTGCGCGCGGCATTTAGGTCCGCGGGTGTCGATGCGCTCGAACTTGCCACTGACGATGATCTGGTCAGCGCGATCCTGCGCTTCGCCGACCTGCGCAAGCGGCGCGGTCAACTGGCAGCAGGTGGTGTCCTGCCCAAGCACCTCGGCGCGGCCTGATGACGTTTCTCTGGCCCGAGATGCTCTGGCTATTGCTGCTCGTGCCGGCGCTGGCGGGCGCGTACCTCCTGCTGCTGCGGCGGAAGAAAAAGGCCGCGCTTCGCTACGCGAGCTTGAACCTCATCAAGGAGGCCCTGGGCGCGGGGCAGCGCTTCCGGCGGCACGTGCCGCCGTTGCTGTTCCTGATGGCGCTGACCCTGCTGCTCGTGGCGATCGCGCGCCCGACGGCGGTGGTCACGCTGCCGTCGCAGCACGAAACGGTGATCCTGGCCATGGATGTCTCCGGCAGCATGCGCGCCACCGACGTCAAACCCAACCGCATGGCCGCGGCGCAGGAGGCAGCGCGCGCGTTCGTCGCCGAACAGCCGAAGAC
>JAYTIR010000247.1:0-1718 GCA_043731765.1 Burkholderiales bacterium | reverse complement strand
GCAGGCCCGCGTGCCCAGGCCCGAGGCAAAATAGGCCTTGTCGTCGCTGCACAGACCCCACGCCGCGATGAGCCTGACACTCTGGAACCCGCCGTCATTGTTGACGCGCACCTTCCAATGAGACGTTCCAGAAAGGCCGACCAACTGTTTTTCCGCCGGCGCTCCAAGCGCGCTTTCGAGTTGATTCTCTGACAAATACAATGCTGCAAGCCGGAGCGAAGCGGCACTGCATTTGACCTCTCCGGTTGCGCAGCGCTTGAGCGAATCCGCCTTTCTCGCGGCGCGTTCCAGCCACTCGGCATGTTCCGCGGCCTCGTCCGCTTTCCGCTGTTCGAGAGGGGATTTGGGTCTATCCTGCGCACGGTCGCTTTCCAGCGGCGCACGCTGCGGTTGCTTCTGTACCTCGCGCGCGCGCTCGGCGGGCTTGCCGGAACTGACCAGCACATCATGCGGTTGCGCGATTTCCTCCTGGCACGGTTTGTCCTGATAGGAAATTCCAGCTTTTGTCGCGCATTTGTATGCGGCGGAGGCGAGCGGGGTGACCCCGAATCCAATCGTCGCAATCAAAAGCATGAGCAATGTGCGGTTTTTCAATTTCTGCGTCCCGGGCGGCTATGTCCCTTCTTTCTATCGATGATTGCACTCATCCCATAGGCGCTGTTGCGACAGCACAAGCAGATGTAAGCAACAAGCGGGCCATTTCGTCGCACCTGCCAACGCACTACGCGGAACAGGCCGCACACGAATGGGAGCGCCCGCTCGCCACGAGATCGCGCAGAGGCGGACCGACGACGACTACGGGCCATTGTGACGAAATTCGTCAGGTTGCCCACGTTCAAAACGCATGCCGCAGCACCGAAGCCGCATGGCGGTTGGTCGCGAGGGTTACGGCGTCGGCGCGTGCCCCGGAATCAGTCCTTGGCGTTTCATCTCCGCCCATAGCGCGACAGGAATGGGAAAGCGCAGCAAAGCCTGGTTGCGTCCGACTTCATCGGCGCGCTCGTGCCCGACGACCACGCTGGCGACCGCTGGATGGTGCAGCGGGAACTGCAACGCGGCAGCCGCGAGCGGCACACCGTGGCGCGCACAGGCCGCTTCGAGCCGCTGCGTCCGCTCGATGATGGCGGGCGGCGCCGGCTGATAGTAGTAGCGCGCCCCGTCGATCGCGCCCGTCGCCAGGATCCCCGTGTTGTACGGAGCGGCGAGGACGATGCTTACCCGGTTGTCCACGCACCACGGCAGCAGCGCCTCGAGCCCGCCGTGCTGCAGCAGCGTGTAGCCGCCGGCGAGCATGATGCAATCGAGCCGGACTGCCTGCGCAAGGCGCAACGCGACCTTCCAGTCCTTGAGTCCGACGCCGATCGCCGCGATCGTGCTCTCGTCGCGCAATGCGGCGAGCGCGGCATACGCCCCGCCGATCGCTTCGTCGAAGCGATGTTCGAAGCGGCCGCCATGGAGGTCCGGATCGACATCGTGAATGTAGGCGATGTCGATGCGCTCGACACCCATTCGCTCACAGCTGCGCCGGATCGAATCGCGGACGCCCGCCGCGCTGTAATCGAACGCGCGCTGACCTTCGCGCCCCACCTTCGTCGACAGCACGTATTCGCCACGCGGCCGGCGCGCCAGTGCGTGTCCGAAGCGCCGCTCGCTCTCGCCGTCGCCGTACAGCGGCGCGGTGTCGAAATAGCGCAGGCCGCACTGCCACGCCGCGTCGA
>JAYTIR010000246.1:0-2057 GCA_043731765.1 Burkholderiales bacterium | reverse complement strand
GCGGTTGTAGCCCAGGCAGGCCGCCGCCCGCAAATACGATTCGTCGATGGAAATGACGCCCAGGAAGGTATTGAGCACGGTAGCAAAAAAAGCGGCGAGCAACGTGACGAAAATCACGGGCATCTCGGTGCCATAGAGGGTCAGCACGGCGAGCGGGACCCAGGCGAGCGGCGGAATCGGCCGCAAGACTTCCACGAGCGGGAAGATCATGTTGCGCGCCAGACGGCTCCAGCCGAGCAGGATGCCGAGCGGGGCACCAAAAACGACCGCCAGCGCAAATGCCGCGTAGACGCGTGCGGTGCTCACCAGCATGTGTTCGTAATAGAGCGGCGTGAACAGGGAGATGCCGTGTTTCGGGTCCCGGCTGATCCACTCGTTGAAAAGATACCAGGGGTCCGGCACGAATTTGAAGCGCGGTAGCGTGAACACCGCGCTGGCCAGGTACCAGACGATGAAGAATGCCAGGAAGCCCAGAAGGCCGTATCTGAGCTTCGGGTTCGACACGGCGCGCCTGAACCGCGTCGCCAGGTCGCCCCGCGAATTCGGCCAGTCGGGGGACGCCGCCAGGCGGTCCGCGTAGGAAGAGGCGGACAGGGTGGGGGCGACTAGTGCGGAATCGACACGGTACGTATTGCTCATTGCGCCCTCGGCAAAGACTTTGCGATCTGGGTCAAGGCATCCTCCATCCTGGCCGCGCCGGAGCGCGCGCGCACGAGGTCGAACCGGCGCGGGTAAATCAAGTTGCCCACGCCGCTCACTTTTTGATCAGCTGGTCGCCCTTGAAGGGGTTCTGACCGGGGGGCGCGGCGGCGACTTCGAACAGAGCCTTCGCCGGATCGAGCCCGAGTTCTTCAAACGCCTGTTTCACGAGGTCGCTGCGCACGGCGTTGGGATGAAGCGTCGGCTCTTGCGCCACTTTGATATCCCTCAAGAACGCGTAGCCACGGGCGAGGAGCGCCTGCACTTCCGGGGTGATCGCCATGGTGCCGCGAAACGCAACATTGTCCGATCCGGTTTCTGGCGGCAGCTTGCCGTAGAGCGCAAACCACAGGTTTTCGCGCGTGTAGTCGGGCAGTTCCTTCTTGACGAGATCGATGGTTTGGATCGGGTTGTCGCGCATGAAGTACAGGGCCTCGATATTCGCCTTCAGCCAGGCCACGGCGACCGGGCGATTCTTCTCGACCCAATCCTTGCGCATCACGACGGCGTCGGCATCGACCTCGCCGTACGCTGCCGGCGACGCGGCAAAACGGCCGAAGCCATCGAACACCGCCTTGGAGGCGTGCGGTTCGTACAAGACAGCCGCATCGATCTTGCTGGCCTGCAGGCTGGTGACGATTACTTCGGGTTGCATCTGCTGCCAGGTTACGTTGACGCCTTCCTTTTTCAGCATGACCTGACCCAGCCGATCGGCGCAGCTGCCCTTGGGTACGCCGACCACCTTGCCGTTGAGCCACTTGACCGCGTCACGGTGATTGGCGAACGCCGGCGCATCCTTGCGCACGATCAGCAGGCCGCACATGCGGCCGGGCGAGGTTTCGTTCACGGCGACTATATTGACTTCGGCGATCTCACGCCTCGTGGTTGCAACGATTGCCGGATTGTCACCGATATAACCGATCTGCTGCTTGTCGGCCAGCAGGTCGGTGATGACCGGCGGGCCCTGCAAATTTCTCTTCCATTGGACGGTGCTGCCCGCCGGGAGCCACTTCTCCCAGAGTCTGGTTTCCTTTATGATCACCGTGTCCCACGCCCCGGTCCACGCCAGCCAGTAATTGGTGCTGATTTCGACCGCGGGACCCTGTGCGCGTACCGCTTTTGCGGCAATGGTCTTGGATGTCGCGGTATCGTTGAATCCCTGGCCGTTTGCCTGGGGCAACGTGAGAGCTAGTACGGAGACGACGCTAAACGTCGCTATGGATCGCAGATTACGCATTGTTCTTCTCCTAAGCGACGCGCTTGCCGCGCTGCACGAGCCCGAGGAACGTCCGATGTTCCTCTTCGGCCATGTGGTACGAATTTTCCTCGGCCGGGTAGGCGCCGGCCATCGATTCGTC
>JAYTIR010000245.1:0-4688 GCA_043731765.1 Burkholderiales bacterium | reverse complement strand
TCGTCGCCCAGGAAACGCTCGACCGAATTGATGCCCACCGCTTCATCGAGCATGCCACGGTTGCATGCGCCTTCGCAGGGGTGGTAGCAGACACGCCCCATGATCGCGGCGAACGGATTGTCGACGGTCAGCAACCGCCAGGCGGCTTCGTAGTCGCCGCTCTCGGCAGGGTAGAGCCAACCCTGGATGTTTTCGCCGGCGGGACAGGCGTGGTTGCAGGGCGGCAGCCGGTCAAGATAGACGGGCCGGAGCGTGCGCCACGAACCGGTCTTGTTGGCCAGACTCGAGCCGGGATTCAGCGTAATGGCGTAGGGCTTTTCCATGATATCCGCTAGTCGAGCAGGCCGAATTTGGCGATGGTGCGATCGGCATTTGCCTGGATGCGTGCAAGGCGCTCTTCGTCCGGCGTCGGACCAAAGAGGTGCGCGAAGCGCTTCTGCAATTTGAGGTATTCCGCCACCGGAACCTTATGCCGAATTTTCGTGCGCCCGGTAATCTCGCCGTGTTCCGCCTCGAACAGGGGGAAGAGCCCCGACTCGACGGCGAGCCGCGCAAGCTTGATCGTGTCCGCCGGTTCCGAGCCCCAGCCCAGCGGGCACGGGACGTGGATATGGATGTATCTCGCGCCGTGGATGCCCATCGCCTTCGTCACCTTGAACTCGAGGTCGCGCAGGTTGGCGACACTCGCGGTGGCGACATACGGGATGTAATGCGCCATCGCGATCAGCGGCAGGTTCTTGCCGGTACCGAACACGTTGCCCGGTGCCTTGCCGACCGCCATCGTCGTCGCCGTGTGCGCCGTTGGAGGTGTAGCGCTCGATCGCTGCACACCGGTGTTCATGTACGCCTCGTTGTCGTAGCAGATGTACAGCACGTCGTCGTTGCGCTCGAACATCCCAGACAGGCAGCCGAAACCGATGTCCGTGGTACCGCCGTCGCCGCCCTGGGCGACGACACGAGTGTCGGCGTGGCCGGTCACGCGCATCGCGGCGGCCACACCCGAGGCGACCGCCGCGGCGTTGCCGAACAGGGAATGTATCCACGGAATCTGCCACGAACTCTCCGGGTACGGTGTCGAGAACACTTCGAGGCACCCGGTAGCGTTGACGGCGACGAGCTGATTGCTGGCAGCGCGCATCGCTGCGTCGATGGCGTAGCGGGCACCGAGCGCCTCGCCGCAGCCTTGGCAGGCGCGGTGTCCCGAGTTGAGGGAGTTGGTGCGCTGCATGTTCGACTGCACGGTGCGCTCGTTCTCTCCCAACAACCGGTTGCCGACGGTGAACGTGCCGGTCTGGTAGAACTTCACATCCTGCAATTCGCTGGTCATGAGTATTCCCGTCCCGTTCATCCGATATGCGAGGCGACCGTGCCCATGCGGCGCAGGATTGCCTCGGCAGTCGGACCGGTGCGTCGTGCCTTTGCCTCGCGCTCGAGCTCGTGACTGACGACCTCGGCGTTGAGGTCGAGAAACGTCACTTGCTCGAGCTCATCTGCCATTGCGTCAATGAACAGTTGCCGGAGCGAAACGCGGGTGATGGCGCGACCACCCAGTCCTGCGATGACCGTATATCCTTTGAGCTGAATTCCCGACAACGATTTGCGCACGCCGTCGGAGACAATGCCGCCCAGGCCAACCGCGAGGCATTTCTCCAGCACGACGACGCGCTTGGCGCCCTGCAGCGCCTCGCGCAACACCGCGATCGGGAACGGCCGGAACGAGCAGATCGATACCGAGCCGATACTGGCCCCGGCGTCGCGCATTTCGTCGATGACCTCCTGCACGGTGCCATTCACGGAGCCCAGGGCCACGACGATCGTCTCCGCATCCTCCGCGCGGTACGTGCGGATGAGGCCGCCCGAATTGCGCCCGAACCGTGCCGTGAACTCCGCGGCAAGTTTCGGGATGAGCGCCAGCGCGCGCAGCTGCTTGTGGTGCCCGAGGTAGCGCACTTCGGTAAACGCTTCCGGTCCGACCAGTGCGCCGATCGTGACCGGATCGGCCGGATCGAGGATCTGCCGGGGCTGGAACGGCGGCAGATAGGCGTCGACCTGCGCCTGCGTCGGGATGTCCACACGATCGTAGGCATGCGTCAGGATGAAACCGTCCATGCAGACCATCACGGGACAGGAGAGCTCCTCGGCGAGCCGGAAGGCCTGGATGTGCAGATCAAGCGCTTCCTGGTTCGTCTCTGCGTAGAGCTGGATCCATCCGGCGTCGCGCATCGACATGCTGTCCGAGTGGTCGTTCCAGATGTTGATCGGCGCACCGATCGCGCGGTTGCCGATGGTCATCACGATCGGCAATCCCAGGCCCGCGGCGTTGTATACGGCCTCCGCCATGAACAGCAGGCCCTGGCTGCTGGTCGCCGTGTATGTGCGCGCGCCTGCGGCAGAGGCGCCGATCGCCACCGACATTGCGGCAAATTCGGATTCGACGTTGATGAACTCGCAGTTGGTCAGCGTGCCGTCCTTCACCATTTCACCGACACCTTCGACGATGTGCGTTTGCGGCGTAATCGGGTAGGCGCAGATCACCTGCGGTCGGCAGAGCGCGATCGCTTCCGCGACCGCACGCGAACCTTCGATCTGCTTAAGCATGGGTAGTCTCCAGCCCGTGGCTCGCGAGTTCGAACGCCTCGGCCGACGCGGCGACGTTTTTCTCCGCGATGGCGCCGGGAAATTTGTCGCGGATGGCTTTGGCCACGGATTCCTGCCGAATCTGGCCGGTGATCGCGGCAAATGCGGCAAGCAGCGGCACATTCGGCACCGCGCGTCCGACATGCTTCAGCGCGATCTCGGTGGCGGGTAGCGTGCACAGTCGATCATGGCGGAAGCCGCGCACGAATTCGGCGAGACCCAGTTCGTCGAAGGTGCGTGTCGAATTGAGCAGGATGTAACCTTCCTCTCCGAGGCCGTTGAACAGGTCGACCTGGTGCAGCAACGTCGGATCCTGGATGATCAGCGCGTCGGGCTGCATCACCGGTTCGCGCGACCGGATCTCGCGGACATCGATGCGGCAAAACGCCATCACCGGTGCGCCCATGCGCTCGGAACCGAAGCTCGGAAAAGCCTGTGCGTACCGCCCCTCGAGAAAGGCCGCCACCGACAAGAGCTCGGCGCCGGAAACCACGCCCTGGCCGCCGCGACCATGTATGCGAACCTGAAACATCCTCCGACTCCCGTCTCCGCCGATGCAAGCCCGCGTCCTTGCCGCAATCCTGCGCGTAACTGAGGCGGGGCCTTTGATGCAAATCAAACGTGACGCGCGGATGGCAGGCGAGGGAAGAGCGCGATGGGGTAAGCTTCTCGCCCCTTCAGTCAATCCCCTGTGCAATGCCGCCGCTCAAATCCTCCGGGAAGAAAAACAAGTTCGTCAAGGCGTGGATGCATGCGCACCTGAACGATCCCTATGTTCAGGAGGCGAAGCGCCGCGGCTACCGCTCGCGCGCGGCATTCAAGTTGATCGAGCTCGCCGAACGCGACAAACTGCTGAAGCCTGGAATGACCGTGGTCGACCTTGGCGCGGCGCCGGGGAGCTGGTCGCAGGTGCTGCGCGAGCGTCTCGGCCAAACGGGAACCATTGTGGCCATCGACCTGTTGCCCATGGACGGCATCGCGGGAGTGGCGTTCATCCAGGGCGATTTCCGCGAGGAGGACGGATTGCGGGCGCTGAAGGCCGCACTGGGGGAATCGCGGGCGGACCTTGTAGTCTCGGACATGGCCCCCAATCTTTCGGGCATCGATGCCGCGGATCAGGCGCGTAGCGTGCATCTGGGTGAACTTGCGCTGGAATTTGCCGTCGGACACTTGCGTCCTGGCGGCGATTTGCTGGTCAAGGTGTTCCAGGGCGCGGGTTTGGCGGAATTCCAGCGCGAAATGGGCGGGCATTTCACCAAGGTCTATGTTCGTAAGCCCAAATCGTCCCGCGACCGCAGTCGCGAGACGTTCCTCGTGGGCAAGGGATTGCGCGTTTGAAGTTGTCGTTTGCGGGCGACAAGCGTGAGTTTGGGCGTCATTGTCGGGGTTTTTTGTGCTTTAGTGCGCATTCCCTACCGCCCTGTGCTGTGTAATCTGGTCTTCCGGAAGGATTCACGGATAGAATCTGTTTGCTGCCATGGCGTGGGCAACGCGATGGCAGTGATTGCCGGTGCGCGGCCTGCCGGATTCATCACGGTCGCAAGGAGCCTGTTTTGAACAATCTGGTCAAGAACGTCGGCATCTGGGCCGTAATCCTCATGGTGGTGCTGGTCGTGGTCAAGCAGTTCGACTCGCGGCAGCCGGGCAAGGACGCTGTCTCCTATTCCGAATTCATGGACTCGGCCAAGAACGGCCGCGTCGAATCGGCCACGGTCGAGGGCCGCAAGATCAACTGGACGTCGACCGAAAAGAAGAAGTTCACGACCTACAGTCCCGGCGACATCTGGATGGTCGGCGATCTTCTGAAGTACGGCGTCAAGGTCGACAGCAAGCAGGAAGAAGAGCAATCGTTCCTGTCGCAGATCTTCATTTCCTGGTTCCCGATGCTGTTGCTGATCGGCGTATGGATATTCTTCATGCGCCAGATGCAGGGCGGTGGCCGCGGCGGCGCGTTTTCGTTCGGCAAGAGCAAGGCCCGGATGGTTGACGAGGCGAACAACACCATCACGTTCGCGGATGTGGCCGGCTGCGACGAGGCGAAGGAGGAAGTC
>JAYTIR010000244.1:0-13748 GCA_043731765.1 Burkholderiales bacterium | reverse complement strand
CATTGGCCGCGCGCGACGCCCGCGCGATTTCATCCACGCCCGGGGACTGCAACGCCATCAGCTCGTCGCGCAGCGCAGACGGAAACGTGATGTGGGTCGCGCCAAGCGTGGTGATCGATTTGCCTGGCATCGGTGAAAATTCCGCCACGACGGCGTCCACGCCATCCAGGCTCGTTCCGGACATCACGCCGGCATAGAGCTCGCGGTTGGCCGGCATGGCGGATCGCGTTCCTTACGCCGCGACGGCGCGAGCCGTGCCGTGCGCTAAAATCGGGGGTTTGCGTGCGGCCAAGAGTGGAAGCCCCTTCAAGTGGATGCCACTTGGGATAGGTGCCGCGATTCTAACAAACGGTCGGATTGCGACATATCCGGCCGTGCGCACCGGTACCGCAATGCCCAACGACATCGAACACCAGCTGGCGATCTTCAAGCGCGGCGCGGACGAACTCCTGGTCGAAGCCGAAGTCGCCGCCAAATTGAAGCGCGCGAAAGAGACCAAACAGCCGCTGCGCATCAAGCTCGGTCTCGACCCGACCGCACCGGACATTCATCTCGGGCACACGGTCGTGCTGAACAAGATGCGCCAGATGCAGGACCTGGGACATCAGGTGATCTTTCTCATCGGGGACTTCACTTCGATGATCGGCGATCCCTCCGGCCGCAACGCGACGCGCCCGCCCCTGACCCATGACCAGATCGTGGCGAACGCGCAGACCTACCACGCGCAGGCGTCGAAGGTGCTCGATTCCGCCAAGACCGAGATCCGCTACAACTCCGAATGGAGCGAGCCTCTGGGCGCTGCCGGGATGATCAAGCTCGCCGCGCGTTACACAGTGGCCCGCATGCTCGAGCGCGACGACTTCGCCAAGCGCTTCAAGGGCAACCAGCCCATTGCCGTCCACGAGTTCCTGTACCCGTTGATGCAAGGCTACGACTCCGTCGCGCTCAAGTCGGACATCGAATTGGGCGGCACCGACCAGAAATTCAACCTGCTGGTCGGGCGGGAGCTGCAAAAAAGCTACGGACAGGAGCCGCAGTGCATCCTGACGATGCCGCTGCTCGAGGGGCTGGACGGCGTCGAGAAGATGTCCAAGTCAAAGGGCAACTATGTCGGCATCACCGATCCGCCGCAGGACATGTTCGGAAAGCTGATGTCGATCTCGGACGAACTCATGTGGCGCTACTACGAACTGCTCTCGTTTCGTCCGATGGGCGAGATTCAGGTGCTCAAACGCGAATGCACGGAGGGTCGCAATCCGCGCGACGCGAAAGTGCTCCTCGCGAAGGAGATCGTCGCCCGGTTCCATTCCTCCACGGCCGCCGATGCGGCGCTGGCGGAATTCGAATCGCGATTCAAGGACGGCGCGATGCCGACCGAAATGCCCGAGATCACGCTAGCAACCGCAGGCGCCGGTCTTCCCATAGCGCAACTGGCGAAACAGGCCGGGATCGTCGAGTCGACATCCGATGCGCTGCGTCTGATCGCCCAGCGCGGGTTGAAGGTCGACGGGGAAGTGGTGGCCGACAAGGCGCTGGTCATCAAGGCAGGTGCGACGGTCGTTGTCCAGGCGGGGAAGCGGAAATTCGCGCGCGTGACTCTGACCTGAGCTGGTCCCGGGCCCGCCCGTCCTACACGATTCTCAGGCCATCCCCGGATTGCCGCGCATCCCCTCGATCACAGGCACGTTGGGGGCTTTCACCTTGACGATTTTTTGCGCGCGCAGGTAACGCGCGCACACGTCCCAGATCGCCTCCCCACCCGCCACCTTCGCTTCCTCGGCCACCGGCGCCCAACCGGCGACCTTGTACACGTGGCCGGAATTGATCGGCTTGCCATTCAGTTCCATCCGCGTGATCCGCTTTCCCATTGCGGCGTTTGGATCGATCGCATACGACATACCGCCGACACGCACCATGTCCCCACCCTGCTGATAATACGGATCGGGATTGAACAGGTTGTCGGCGACGTCCTCCAGAATCGTCCTGATCGTCTCGCCGGTAAATTCGTTGACGGTGACGAAAGGGTAGGTGATCGCCGTCTGGTCCATCAGGTCCTCCATGCGGATCGCCTGTCCCGGCAGCAGCGCCGTGCCCCAGCGGAATCCTGGCGAGAACGCGATGGGCGAATCCTTCTCTGCCATCAGTGCATCGAGAATCAACTGGTCCGCGGTTCCATTGAAATTACCGCGACGGTAGAGGAGGCCTTCAGTGACGGCGAGCTTCTCGTCCAGTTTTTGCGCGAACGGCGCGCGCACGTTGCGGATGTGGTCGGACATGGCCCGATCGGGTGCAAGCAACTTGCTGAAAACCGGAAGCAGGCGGTAGCGAAAATCCGCCACCTTGCCTCCGCTGACATCGAGATCCAGGACGGCCAGGAATTTGCCGTTGCTGCCGGCATTTGTGACGACGGTCTTGCCGCTGCGATTGGCAACGATGGTCGGTTTGGGAATTCCATCGTGAGTGTGTCCGCCCAGGATGACATCGATGCCGGTCACGCGCGTCGCCATCTTGAGGTCGACGTCCATGCCGTTGTGCGACAACAGCACCACGGCTTGCGCGCCTTTGCCGCGCGCTTCGTCGACGACCTTCTGCATCGACTCTTCCTGGATGCCGAACGTCCACTCGGATACGAAGTAGCGCGGGTTGGCGATCGGCGTGTACGGAAAGGCCTGTCCGACGATGGCCACCGGAATGCCGTTGATGGATTTGATAACGAAGGGCGGAAATACCGGATCTCCGAAATCCGTGGTCCGGATGTTCTGCGCCAGAAAATCGACGCGGCCGGCGAAATCCTTCGCAACCACCTCCTTCACGCGATCGGCGCCGTAAGTGAAGTCCCAGTGCCCCGTCATTACGTCGACGCCCAGCAATTTCTGCGCGTCGATCATGTCCTGGCCGCGCGTCCACAGCGACGTCGCGGAGCCTTGCCATGTATCGCCGCCGTCCAGCAACAACGCGCCGGGGCGCGTGGACTTGAGTTTCTTGATCAATGTCGCGAGATGCGCAAAGCCGCCCATCTGGCCATACGCCTTCGCGGCGCGGGTGAAGTCGAGATAAGTGAAAGCGTGCGCCTCGCGCGTGGCGGGCGGGATACCAAAGAACTTCAGCAGATGCTCGCCCACGAGATGCGGCGGCTGTCCCGCGGCCGCGCCGACACCGAGATTGACGTCCGGCTCGCGATAGAGCATCGGCAACAACTGCGCGTGGCAGTCGGTGAAATGCAGCAGGCTGACGTTGCCAAAGGGCGCGACGCCGTCGTAGAACTTCGCCCCGGCGGAAAGGTCGAGCGCCCGCGCATCGGTCACCGGAAGGCCGGCGGCCGCGGCGGCGGCGATGGCGTGAAGGAATTCGCGGCGGTTCACGCGGAAAACTTCTAGTGGAACCGGGCCGGCGCGGCCGGCCCGAATGTCACTTGTTGACCGGAGACGCCGGATCGGTCAGCAGTGCGACCAGATCCTTGACCTGTTGCTCGGAGAGGATCTGGCTGTGTCCGAAGCGCGGCATATTGGAGCATGCGCTGTAGGCATCCGAGTTCCAGATCTTGCCGTACGCGTATTTGCGGGTTTCATCGGTGTAACCGCGCAACTTGGCGAACCCGTACAGCGAAGGGCCGATGGTCCCGTAGGAAACTTCCTCCGGTGAAAGCTGGTGGCACGCATAGCAATTGCCGCCCACCGGGCCTTTGGGGTCGTCGGAGAATTGCTTGCCGCGGCCTTCCTGCGCCACACGCTCGCCATTCTTCCAGTCGCCCAGCCATTTGCCGTCGGCGGGCCACTTGATCGACGCCAGGTTCAGCTTCTCGATCATTTCGGCGACATCTTTGGGCAGCGGTTTGTTTGCATAGAGCGTGCACAAACGCTGCGTCTCATCCTGGTCCAGCCGGTCCATACCCGCCTGGCCATTCGCCTTGAACGAGCTCTTGAGCACGGCCGCCGCTTGCCTCGAAACCTCCAGGTCGGTTGGCGCCGTCGCACATCCGACCACCACGGCCGCGAACGCCACTGCGCCTCCCCAAAGCAATATGTACTTGCGCATTGCGTTTCCCCTCAGCGTTTGATGGCGGGCGCGTCGAACGCTGCGCCGTTGGCGTTGCGGGCAAGATACATCGTAAGGGCGATCGATGCATCCGACGTGAAGACGAGTTCGGGAAAGCGCTGTTGCCGGAAACAGTCGAACAACCGCCACTGGAACGTGCGCAACTCGCCCTGCGAAACGCGATACGCAGGCCAGGTCGTATAGGCCTTCTTCGCTCCTGCGGGGGTAAGGAGGTTGGGCAGGTCCTGGAGCCGGATCCGCTTGCCGTCCTCGGCGTGGCAGGTGGAGCAGGAGAAGTCGTGCGAGCCACCGCGATAGATGAACATCTTCTCGCCTAGCGCGAAGGACTCCCTTTCCTTGGGATGGCCGAGCGCGACGTTCATTTGCACGCCGCGCGACTGCGACGTGACATACGCGACCAGTGCTTCGATATCCGATTTCTGGCCGGGTCCACCAAAGGCGTTTTTCTTCGCGTCGGCGTCGGTGTAGCCCTGCTGCGTCACCATGCAGTACACCAGACGCGACTCCAGATCCATCACTCGGTCAGAATCGGCAAAATATTTCGGCAGCTGCGCGTACGCGCCCTTGACTACTCCTGGCCCTTGCCCCAAGTCGCACGTTGCGAAGGAGACCTTCTTCGGTCCTCGCGGCGACTTCCACAGTTCCTCGCCCCGTGCTTCCCAGAGCTCTGCCGGATTGCCGTCCCGCAACGCCGCGCGATATTTTTCGATTTCATCGATTGCGGACGTTTGCGCGAAGGCCACGGTCGCGGCGACACCAACCACGGCAATGGCAGCGCGAACGGTCGTCCGACGGGTCATGACTGTCATCGATTCCTCCTCGAATCACTGCTTCCGCCACGCCCGACCGGCCGGGTCGAACGGGGCCTTTTCACAGCGTGTCCGCGACTTGCGGCACGGATCGCGCGAACGCTCTAGGAAATGGTGGCCTCGTCCGTGCGTTTGTCGCCCCGGTTGTCCGTCCACGTAATCTGGACCTTTTCGCCCTTCGCGCCACCCTTGAACTTGAACGCCAGGAACGGGTTCTTCGCCACCGCCGGTCCCCACTGCGCGGACAGCACGGTCATGCCGTTGTGCGTCGCCGTCACGTCCTGGATGAACCACGCCGGGATGTTCTTGCCCTGCGAGTCCTTGCGCTGCCCGGTTTCCATTTCGTGGCTCATCAGCACCTTCACCTCGGTCGAATCGCCGACGACGTTGGCGCGAATTCTCATCGGATCTGCCATGACAATCTCCTGTGGACGGTGTCGCTGCCGGGGTCAGCCGCCACAACCGCCGAGCGTGACCTTGACTTCCTTCGACGCGACGTAATACTTGCCGTCCGCCTTGACCAGCGCGTAGATGTTGGAACTCTGACCCATCTTCACGCGGGTCGAGACCGACGGATCGGTGCGCGGCGGAATGTCGAATACCGCGGCGAGCATGTTCGGATTCTTCTCGATCAGGATCGCGATCGACTCCGTTTTCGGGATGGCGCTGGTGACGCCGATCGGCACGACCGCGCCGTTTTCCGCGATGTCGGGCGTCTGGAAGAACGTGATGTCCTTGCTCTGCACCGGGATGCCGCCGCCCAACGCCTTCATCAAGTCGGCCATGGACTTCGTGTCGAACGCGGCGGCGTTCCACGCGTCGGCCGCCAGCGCCGCGCGCGGTTGCAACCACCCTGCCGCCGTCAGCATGGTCAGCAACGTCAGTCCGCCACCGGATTTCATCAGGTTCCTGCGTTGTGAGTTCATGCAGAGTCTCCGGCCATCACGAAAAAGGAATCATTCTAGACTGTTTGGCGCGCGCCATTCGAGGGACTGGCTCCACGGGGTTGGAATTATTTTGCGCCGGCAAGGATCCATTGTACGAGCGCACGAACACTCGTGTCCTTCAACTGCGCCTGCGCCGGCATCGGCACGCTGCCCCAGTTACCACCGCCGCCTTCCTTGACCTTCGCGACAAGTCCCTGTTCCGCCATGGTGTCTCCCGCGAATTTCAAGGCAATCTCACGGAAAGCGGGGCCGAGGATTTTTTCGGTAACGCCGTGGCAGACGGTACACCCTGAGGCGCGCGCGAGGTCCAGGCCGGTATTGGCCGCAGAAGGCGGCGGCGCGGCAGCGAGCGCACGAGTCTGCAGGGCGAGATTGCCGTGCTGGTCGAGAGCATAGTCCGGAAGCCGGGATGTGAGGCGCACGTCTGCCACGCAGTTCTTCATGCACGCGACATTGTGGGTATCGGGTTTGCCGTCGCGGCGCATGAAGCCGTGCGCGGTCGTCAGGCCGTCGCGGTTGGGCATCTTCACGAGAGGCAGCGAGTGCAGGTCGAGCACCGCGCCGGCGGGAAGGATGTCATTCAGGTTCAGCACGTACGCCGTGAGCGCGTAGACCTCATCCGCAGTGAGCGTCTTGGGTGCATTGAACGGCATTGCGCGATTGATGTAGTCCCAAAGCGTCGTGGCGTAGTTGAGCTTGCTGCCAGTCGTGCGCAACGGCTGGTCCGTGCCAAGCGTGCCCACACCACCGGCGATCTGCAAATAACTGTTCGATTCGCCAAACGTGCCGTGGCAGCTCGCGCATTTTTCGTCGTAGATCTTCTGGCCATTGGCCACGGAGCCCCGCCCCTCGGGCAAGCCGGTGCCGTCGGGTCGCACGTCGATATCCCAGCCGGCAATCTCCGCAGGCGTGGCCGGCTGGCCGAAGCCGTACTTGAGCGTCGTGGTCGAAGCGGTGATCGACACGCAGGCGATCATCGCAGCGAATCTCCAACGCGCAAGGTCACGCCACCTGGACATTGCTCACGTCTCCGGTCGGGTCGACGCGCCAGGTCTGGATCGCGTTGTTGTGATAGATGGAGCGCGTGCCACGCGCTTCGCGCAGTTGCCGGATCATCGGTTGCACATAGCCCGTGACGTCCGTGGCGCGCGATTGCAACAGCGCGGGCCCGCCGTTCCATGTCCAGTCGCTGCGAAAGCGCGTAAGCGATTTGGTCAGCACGGGTTCCTGCAATCGCGCGGTGCGCCAGTTCCTGCCGCCATCGGTGGAAACGTCGACACGCGCGACCTTGCCGCGGCCCGACCACGCGAGGCCGGTGATCTCGTGATACCCGCGGTCGAGAACCACCTGACCTCCGGACGGCGACGTGATCACGCTTTTCGCCTCTTGGATCCACGTGTACTGGCGGTGCACGCCGCCGGGCATCAGGTCGATATAGTGGAGCGCCTCCTCGCGCGTGTTCCACGGCTGGTCGCCCACCTCGATCCGGCGCAGCCATTTGACGCTCGACACGCCCTGCACGCCGGGCACGAGCAGGCGCAGCGGAAAACCCTGCTCCGGGCGCAGCATCTCGCCGTTCTGGCCGTAGCAGACCATCACGTCGTCCTGCGCCATCGCGAGCGGGATCGTGCGCGAAAGGGCTGCGCCATCCGCGCCCTCGGCCAGCACGAACCGCGACTTCCTGACGCCGATGCCGACTTCGTCGAGCAGCGTGGACAGCAGCACGCCGGTCCACTCGCCGCACGAGAGCATGCCGTGTGTGTATTGCACCGTGGGCACCGCGACGTTGCCCCATTCCATGCCGGTGTTGGCGCCGCATTCGATGAAGTGGATGCGCGACACCGAAGGGAAGCGCATGAGGTCGTCCATCGTGTAGATGCGCGGATTGCGCACGAGCCCGTGGATCATCAGGCGGTGCTCGCCAGGATCGACATCCGGCACACCCGCGTGATGACGTTCGAAGTGCAGGCCCGACGGCGTGATGATTCCGAACAGATTCTGCAGCGGCGTGAACGCGACCGACGAAAACGGCGTGCGCGTCAGGCCGGGGCTTTCGCGGCGCTTGACGTTGGCTGCGAAGGACGATGGAACGCCGTAGGGCGAGGCCAGGATCGGCGCACCGAGCGTCTTGCTCCACTCCGGCACGTTGGGCGGCAGATTTTTCGCGAGATCGGCGGCGGCGGCGACACGTTGCGTCGCACCGGCCGCGAACGCCGCGCCGCCGGCCAACGCGACCGACGCGGCCGCGCCGCGCAGGAATCCTCGCCGCGCCTCGTCCGGCGGCGCCGTCAGATGATGCTCCGGCGCCGAACGAATGCGCCCGCGCATGGGCCTCGAACCCGGCAAGGTGCTCCTCCTCTTGCCCGCTAGTGGCTTGCGGCGAATTCCAGCAGGTCTTTCTTGAGCGGTTGTCGCGCATCGATGCGGCCGGCGATCTGCACGCACACGTCGCGGCAGATTTCGATGAACTCCGGATCGTTGACGCGGTAGTACACTGTGCTGCCTTCCCGGCGGCGGCTCACGACGCCGGCCTCGCGCATCAATGCGAGATGCCGCGAGACATTCGTCTGCGTCGCGCCCGTCGCCGCGACGATCATTGTCACCGAGCGTTCCTCACGGCAGATCGTGTGCAGGATTTTCAGGCGCGTCGGCTCGGACAGGAGGCCGAAGTAGCGCGCGACGGCCGCGAACACTTCATCCAGCTCGTCGCCAAGGGCGGTGGCTGAAGGCCCGGGACTTGCAACTTTCTTCCGGTTCGCTTTCATGTTGATATGAGCATATACGCATGCCATTGACCACGTCAAGCCCGGGAAGGCGGTCCGCGGAAACCCGCGTGGAGCCGCGGCGGAGCGCGACTAGTGGATGACCGCGCTGGATAGGAAGCGCACGATCGAACCGCTCTTCAGGCGAAACTGGCCCTCGCCCAGCAACACGGCGTCGTCGATTTCGTCGCGCGTCAGGTCGATTTCGGTGTCGCCGCTGCGCGCTTCGACCACGACGTCGTCAGCCGAAGTGAACTCGTCGGGCACGCGCACATAGCCCGTCTGGAACATGACGCCGTCGATCAGCACGAAATCGGCGTCGTTCATGGTGTCGATGAGTTTCATCACGGTCCGGCCCTTTCAATGGCATTGGGGCGGGCTGTCCTGCACCTCGCCCCTCGCTACCCATATTGAGGGCGCGGCGACCGGGTTCAAGCGGCGACTCGCCCCTCGTCATGCCATTGTCTGTAACGCGGGATTGTTCGAACCGGATTCACGAGGCCGCCGAACGGGGGCGAATGACGGTCGAACGGCGGCGCAACGGCCGCGGAAACGAAGAATCCTATGCGACGAGCGCGCGCACGAAATTGGGCAACGCGAGTGCCGCGCGGTGCACGTCGCCGTTGTAATACTGGAGGTTCCTGATGCCGCGCTGCGCGATGCGGCGGTCGACGTCAAGAATGGACATGCCCTTGGGGTCGAGGCTCGCCGAACAGCATGCCATCATCCACAGGCCGCCGTAGAGCGGGATTGACGTGAGGTAAGGCGTGACGATGGTGAAGGCACTGCGCAAGCTTGCGAGTGTCTCGCGAACGCGTGCGGGGTGGGCAACCGGACTGGCGATGTGCAGCGTCATTGCCCCGGTCGGGCTCAAGCGCGCCGCGCAGGCGCGATAAAAGTCCGGCGTATACAACGCTGCAGATGGGCCGCCGGCGTCGGTCAGGTCCAGCACGATGAGGTCGCATTGATCGGTCGCATTGCGCACGAACGCAAAGCCGTCCTCGATCTTCAGCGTCAGTCTGGGATCGTCGAACGCTCCGCGATGGACGCTCTGCAGGTACTTGCGCGAAATGTCGACGACGGCAAGATCGATTTCACAAAGTGTCACCGATTTGATCGACGGGTGCTTCAGCAGTTCTTCGGCGGACCCGCCGTCACCGCCCCCCACGATCAGCGCGCTGCCCGGTTGCGGATGCGTGATCGCCGGCAGGTGGACCAGGTTTTCGTGGTAGAAAAACTCGTCCTTTTCGGACGTCATGAAATGGCCGTCGAGGCGGAACAACTTGCCGAACTGCGCGGTCTCGTGCACTTCGATCGCCTGATGCGGCGACCTGAATTTTTCGAATTGGCGCGACGACTTCACAAAAAACGCCCAGTCGTCGGTGAGATATTCGGTCATCGCGCCGGGCGCGACGTCGCCGACAGGGGGTGGCGCCCCGCTGTCCGGACGGTCAGGCATCCTTGCCTCCGCGATGGATCGCCTGGAACCGCGTGCGTTGCGGCTTCAATGCGGCTTCCAGCGCACGAAAGACGTGCCCGGCCTTGGCGGTGTTGTCGGTCTGGAGATTGCACACGTACACGTCCACCGTGACAAATCCCGCTTCGGGCCACGTGTGAATCGCGATGTGGGATTCGGCCAGCAGCACCGTGCCGGTCACGCCCTGCGGTTCGAATTGGTAGAAGCTGTCACCCACCACGGTCAGCCCCGAATCCCGCGCCGCGTTGATGCACAGCAAGCGCAGCGGCGCCGCTTGCGTGAACTCCGGCGTGTCGGCAGGGCAGTCATACCATTCGCCTAACAGATGGATTCCGTCCATTAGTCGTCCTCTTTAGAAGCCTGTCGGCGTTTTGCGCACCTCGCCTCGCACCTGGCTAATTTCCCGGTTCCATCGTACGAAAACAGGCGTGTTTTTTTGCCGAACCTTAACACGCAATTATTGCACAATTTCCGTGCTAAAGCGATAATTTCGGGTTGATCAAAAGTGCCACGCGATTTCTTCACGAGTTCGCGGTGCGTTTTTCCCCCTCATTCGAAAGCCGACGAAAAATGACCGTCCCCGCCGCTGCCGTGCGCGCCTCCGACAAGCAACTTGCCGACGCGATTCGCGCAATTGCGATGGACTCGGTGGAAGCCGCGAAATCCGGCCATCCCGGCATGCCGATGGGCATGGCGGAAATTGCCGTTGCGCTGTGGAACCGCCATTTGCGCCACAACCCCGCCAATCCGCACTGGCCGAATCGCGACCGCTTCATGTTGTCCAACGGGCACGGCTCGATGTTGCAGTACGCGCTCCTGCATCTCACCGGTTACGACCTGCCGATGACGGAGCTACGCCATTTTCGGCAGCTCCATTCGAAGACACCGGGCCATCCCGAAGTCGGCGTCACGCCCGGCGTGGAAACAACCACCGGGCCACTCGGGCAGGGACTGGCCAATGCGGTCGGCATGGCGCTCGCGGAAAAGTTGCTGGCCACGCACTTCAACCAGCCAGGTCACGCAATCGTCGACCACCACACGTTTGTCTTCCTTGGTGACGGCTGCCTGATGGAAGGCATTTCGCACGAGGCGTGCTCGCTTGCCGGGACGTTGAAGCTGGGCAAGCTGATCGCAATTTACGACGACAACGGGATATCCATCGACGGTCACGTTGAAGGATGGTTCACCGACGACACGCCGTGGCGGTTCGAGGCCTATGGCTGGCATGTGATCGCAAAGGTCGATGGACACGATGTGGCGGCCATCGACAAAGCCATCGAGTCCGCGAAGGCCATCACCGACAGGCCGACGCTCATCTGCTGCAAGACGATCATCGGCAAGGGCGCGCCAACCAAGGCGGGCACGGAAGCGGCCCACGGCGCGGCGCTCGGGGAAAAGGAAATTGCAGGGACTCGCGCGGCACTTGGCTGGGCTTTTCCACCCTTCGAAATTCCGGCCGAAATCTACGCCGGCTGGAGCGCTCGCGAATGCGGCGCGCTGCTCGAAGCCGACTGGGACGCGAAGTTCGCGGCCTACCGTACGGCACACCCGACGCTGGCTGCCGAATTCACGCGCCGGGTGAGCGGGGCATTGCCGACTGACTTTGCCGCAATTGCGGACGCGTTTGTTGCCGCGCAGGCCGCGAAGGGTGAAACGATCGCAACGCGCAAGGCGTCACAACAGGCGATCGAAGGCTTCGCACCGCGGTTACCGGAAATGATCGGCGGTTCGGCCGACCTCACCGGATCGGTCTTCACCAATTGGTCGGGAACGGTCGTCGCCACGGCGACCACGCCAGGTAACTACGTCAACTACGGCGTCCGCGAGTTCGCGATGAGCGCCATCGCCAACGGCCTCGCATTGCACGGCGGCTTCATTCCCTACGTCGGCACGTTCCTCACGTTCTCCGATTATTCGCGCAACGCGCTGCGCATGGCCGCCTTGATGAAGTTGCGTTCCATTTTCGTATTCACCCACGATTCGATCGGCTTGGGCGAAGACGGTCCCACGCACCAATCGGTCGAGCATACCGCCAGCCTGCGCCTCATTCCCGGCATGGACCTCTGGCGGCCCTGCGACACCGTGGAATCCGCGGTCGCCTGGCGCCATGCGCTCGAGCGCCAGCGTGGCCCGACCTGTCTCCTGTTCACGCGGCAGAACGTACCCTTCGTTCCACGCGACTCTGCAACGATTGCGGACATCGGACGCGGCGGATATGTGATCGCGGATTTTGCCGCGGCACCCGCCGGAGAGCGTGTCGTCGTCATTGCCACTGGATCGGAAATCGGATTGGCGCTCGGTGCGCGCGACGCTCTCGCAAAAGCAGGAATCAATGTGCGGGTCGTGTCGATGCCGTGCACCAGCCTTTTTGACCGGCAGGACGCCCCGTACCGCGCGTCGGTGCTGCCTCGCGGCATCCCGCGTGTCGCCGTGGAAGCCGGGGTCACTGACGGCTGGCGAAAATACGTCGGCGCGGTTGACGATCCCAAAGCGGGCGTCGTCGGCATCGACACGTTCGGCGAATCCGCGCCGGCGGGTGCGCTGTTCAAGCACTTCGGGTTCACGGTCGAAAACGTCGTCGCCGCTGTACGGCGAGTTCTGTAACGACGCATGACCGAAGCGATTATCCGCCCCGCCACCCCCGCCGACGCGTCGGCCATCGCGCAGGTGCGCATCGACGCATGGCGCACGACCTACAAGGGGATGATTCAAGACGCCTACCTGGCGGCGATGAAAGTCGAGGACAGCACGGCGCTGTGGAAGAAAATCCTGTCCGCCGGCCTCATCGTCTGGGCGATCGCCGCAAACAAGGCGGCGCGCGCGTTCTATGAAAAGTTGGGTGCCGAATTGTTGGTCGAGCAACCCTTCACGTGGGACGGCATGGCCCTGGTCGAAGCCGGCTACGGCTGGCGCAACCTCGATTCACTTGTTGCGGCAGTCGACCTGCCGGCCGTTCTGCACTGATTCAATTTCTTTCGGAGAGCACGATGACCATCAAAGTCGCCATCAACGGTTACGGCCGCATCGGCCGCAACATCCTTCGCGCGCACTACGAAGGCAGCAAAAAACACGACATCGCGATCGTGGCCATCAACGACCTGGGCAGCCCGGAGACCAACGCTCACCTGACGCGCTACGACACGGCGCACGGCAAATTTCCAGGCAAGGTCGTGGTCGACGGTGACGCGATGGTCGTTGGAGATGGAAAAAGCAGCGACCGGATCAAGGTCTTCGCCCAGCGCGACCCCGCTTCGTTGCCGTGGGGTTCGCTCGGCGTGGACGTCGTCCTCGAATGCACGGGCCTATTCACCACCAAGGAAACGGCGGGCGCGCACCTGAAAGGCGGTGCGAAGAAGGTCATCATTTCCGCGCCCGGCGGCAAGGACGTCGATGCAACAATCGTGTACGGCGTGAACCACCACGTGCTGAAGGCGACCGATACGGTCATCTCGAACGCGTCGTGCACCACCAACTGTCTTGCACCGCTGGTTTCGCCACTGCACGACAGGATCGGTGTGGTCAGCGGCCTCATGACGACCGTTCACTCCTACACCAACGACCAGGTGCTGACCGACGTCTATCACGAGGATTTGCGCCGCGCGCGTTCGGCGACGATGAGCATGATCCCGACCAAGACCGGCGCCGCTGCCGCGGTCGGGCTCGTATTGCCGGAGTTGAACGGCAAGCTCGATGGTTA